>CAIOXL010000080.1 GCA_903862245.1 uncultured Geobacteraceae bacterium
GGGCACAGATCGCCGATCTGTTTTTCAGCAGCTTCGGTCTGGCATCTTACCTCATTCCCCTGGCGTTGCTCTACATGGCATATACGCTCTTCCGTTTCAAAGAGATCCGCCTCCGCTCATACAAACTGATGGCAGCCTCCGGCTTGTTCTTTTCCCTGGCAACCCTGTTTGCCTTTTTCCGAGACAAGACCGATTTATTCGGCCAGCAGGTGGCTACCGGCGGAGCGGTGGGCGTTATCGCGTCCCGCTCCCTCAAGGGGGCCGTCGGCGTTACAGGCGCCATGCTCCTGCTTCTGCCGCTCCTGGCCGCCTCTATCATGATACTGTCTAAATTTTCCTTTATCCTGTTTGCCGGCTGGTGGCTGGACAACTTCAAACACAAATGGGCCGCCTGGCAGGAGCGCCGCATTCACAACCGTGACGAGCAGAAACGAGCCAAGGCAAAAGAGGAAGGGCTTCCACCGGCGGCAACGGCGGCCGGCCCGGTCATCAAGCCACCGGTAGCGCCGCCTCCTCCCCCCACTATCATCAAGAAAGAAAAGGATAAAAAGAAAGAGGACGCCAAAACTGCCGCGGTACAGGAGACCTTTGAATTCATCAAGGCTGAAGGGGATTTTCACACCCCTCCGTTCTCGCTGTTGGATGTCCCTCCCACAACCGAAAAAACGCTCGACCGCGACGCGCTGACCATGAATGCACGGCTGCTGGAGAAAAAACTCAAAGATTACAACATCGACGGCGAGGTGGTGGAAATATGCCCCGGCCCGGTCATCACCATGTACGAGTTCTCCCCGGCACCCGGAATCAAGATCAGCCGCATTGCCGGACTGACCGATGACCTGACCATGGCGCTGCAGGCCATGTCGATCCGTATTGTGGCACCGATCCCCGGCAAAGGGGTCGTGGGTATCGAGGTGCCGAACCGCGACCGCGACATGGTGTTTCTGCGGGAGATTTTCAACTGCGAGCATTTTTCCCACAGCAAAATGAAACTGCCGCTGGCCCTGGGAAAAGATATCGCCGGACTTCCGGTCGTGACCGACCTGGCCAAAGCGCCGCATCTGCTGGTGGCCGGCTCAACAGGGTCCGGCAAGTCGGTCTCCATCAACACCATGATTCTTTCCCTGCTCTACACCTCCACCCCCAAGGACGTGCGCATGATCATGGTTGACCCCAAGATGCTGGAGTTCTCCATGTACGAGGGGATCCCGCACCTCCTGCTGCCGGTGGTGACCGAACCGAAGAAAGCCTCCCTGGCACTCAAATGGGCGGTAAACGAAATGGAGCGCCGCTACACGCTGCTGTCCGACAAGGGCGTGCGCAACATAGACTCGTACAACAAGAAACTGGCAGGAGAACTGCTCGAACAGGAAGAGCACGACGCCATCCCCGATGCCGAAATAATCGAGGAGCTTGAAGAGATTCTCGAAGAGGGGGATGCGTTCCCCGATCCGCTCCCCTTCATGGTGGATGACGGTGATATGCTGGAGCACAGTCATCTCCCCTATATCGTGGTCATCGTGGACGAACTGGCCGACCTGATGATGGTCGCCGGCCGCGAAGTGGAGGAGCATATTGCCCGCCTTGCCCAGAAAGCGCGCGCCTCGGGCATCCACCTGATTCTGGCCACCCAGCGCCCATCGGTTGACGTCATTACCGGCCTGATCAAAGCCAACCTGCCGTCGCGCATCTCCTTCCAGGTTACCTCGAAGGTGGATTCGCGCACCATCCTGGACTGCAACGGAGCCGAGAGCCTGCTGGGCGCCGGCGACATGCTCTACATGCCTCCCGGCACTTCGCGCCTGCAGCGTATTCACGGCGCCTTCGTTTCCGACTCCGAAGTGCAGCGTGTGGTGGATTTTCTGAAAAAGCAGGGCAAACCGGTGTATGAGAAATCGATCCTTGAAATGAAAGACCCCGACGAAAAGGGGGGGGGAGATGACGAGGAGCAGGACGAACGGTGGGAGGATGCCCTCCGCCTGGTCGCGGAGACCAGACAGGCGAGCATCTCCATGGTGCAGCGCCGCCTGCGCATCGGCTACAACCGCGCCGCCCGCATCGTTGAGATGATGGAGAGCGAAGGGATGATCGCCCATAGTGACGGCACCAGCAAGCCGCGCGAAATTTACCTGGATGTTATCAACGCGTATCTGAATTCGCAGTTGACGAGGTGAAAAAAGGATGAATTTGATACACGCTGCCGCACTACAATTTACCGTCACGCAGGGGGATGTGGATGCCAATCTGGCCTACGTCCGCGCCGCACTGGCCCGTGTCGCCGACCGGGGTGCCAATCTGGCCGTGCTGCCTGAAATGTGGTCCACCGGCTTTGCCTACAGAAATCTGAATGAGCTGGCGGGACGGACGGAAGGGATTGTGGCGGAACTGCTGGAGCTTTCGGCCCGGCACAAGATGGTGATCGTCGGCAGCATGCCGGAACCGAACGGCGACAAGGTGTTCAATACGATTTATGTTGCCGACAACGGTACTCTGGCGGGCGTGTACCGCAAAATTCACCTCTTTTCCCTGCTGGGGGAAGACAGGGCGTTCTCCGGCGGGGACCAGTGGCTGCTGGCGGAAACCTCCATCGGCAGGGTCGGCGTTATCATCTGTTACGACCTCCGTTTCCCCGAACTTTCCCGACGCCTGGCGGTTGAAGGGGCGCAGGTTATCTGCGTACCGGCCCAATGGCCCAAGCCGCGTCAGGAGCACTGGCGCACCCTGCTCCGGGCGCGGGCGATCGAGAACCAGCTTTTTGTCGTTGCCTGTAACGCCTGCGGCATAATCGGCAAACTGGATTTTTTCGGCATGAGCATGATCATCGGCCCCAAAGGGGAACTGCTGGCCGAATCGGGGGAGGAGGAAGGGGAGATTTTCGCGCCGCTGGATATGCAGAGCATGGAAGAATGGCGGGCACAGATCCCCTGTTTCAAGGATCGCAAGCCGGAGTGTTATTAACCGGTTACCTGCATTAAAATCAGCCCCAAACAACTCAGTAAAATAAATTAAACACCTACTAATTGAACACAGAGGCACAGAGACACAGAGAACATCAGAGGCAAAAGAGGCAGAGAAAAAGAAGGTGAACGGCGTATTTTACGGTTTTGGGTTCCCCCGAAAGGTTATGATTTCCTCTGTGTCTCCGTGTTGAACGGGTTTAGATGGTAAAACATTTCAGACGTGCAGTTTTTTCAGAAGTTCCGGATTATGCAGCGCTTTCCGCAAAGTTTCCCGCACCGCTTCAACCTCCTGAAAACCTTCCGTTTTTGACATAAAGCCACTTTTGTAGCGCAGCCGCAGGCTTTTACGCAGGTTATCGGCGACAGCCAGCGCCCTCTCTCCCGTCGGATCCACCCTGAGGTATTTCGACTCTTCGGGATTATGCAGAAAATCAGAAACCGCTTCCCGGGCCTGCTGCATGTACTCGTCCCGGTCAGCTTCCGCCAACTGGTAGCGTGACTTGCTGGAAAGCGTCTGCATGATTTTCTGCATATTCTCCATCCGTGACATCACCATGATCGAGTTAAATATCCGTTTGTTGGTGCCGAACGAAAAAATGGTTGTCGTCAGCACACTCCGGAGCAGGGCATCGTTGTCCCGCTGATCGGCCCGGCAGACCGTCCGTGCCAGCTCCCACACCTCCTTCTCCACAAACGTCTCAAACCGCATTTCCCAATAGGCATGTTTCATGGTTATCGCCGCAAAAGAGCGGATGATTTTGTAGGGGACGTAGTAATTGTGCGCCACGGTATCCGCCGCCAGATGACAGAGATACCCGTAGGCACAGGCCCGCTGCCGGTCGGTTTCGGCATTTTTCAGCAGGGTCCGCCCGATCCCCCAGCGATGGCAGTTGAGCAGGTAATGGGTGTATTTTTTCCCGACCGTAATGTCGGGGGCGAGGCAGCCGTACAGAAAGTCCTGAGGATGAGCGGCCAGCAGCGCGGAAACCGGACCGGACAGCATCCCCGGATCAGCCAGCATCTGGGCCCCCAGCTGAAGATGCATACCGCCCCCCCAGGCCAGGGCATCGGCCGGAAACAGGGCCGCCGCTATGATAAGCATCAGAGTGTACATGGAGTTCTTTCGTTTTGACAGGGTGACCGCTTACTGATAGATTGCGCAGGCGATTGTACGCCAGATTATATCCGGTTGCATACAAAATTGACAGGCAGGAGCGCTACCCGCAATGACACATTCCCCCCAAACTCACCTGTTGGCTTCCCTGACCGCCTACCTGCAGGATCTGCAGGAAAGCGGGGTGGACGGAATTCCGGTTGAGCTGGCAGCAGCGGCGACTCCGGCGGCAGTGCTGCAGCAGAACCCATCCCTGAAATCGGGAGGAAACGAGCATTCGGAGGAGCTACAGAGCGTGCCGGAAAAACATGAGACCCTTGAGCAGATCAGGAAAAACCTGGGGGCCTGTCAGCGCTGCAAGCTCGGCGCCACCAGAAAGAATCTGGTCTTCGGCGTCGGTAATCCGAACGCGCGGCTCCTGTTTGTCGGTGAAGGGCCGGGAGCTGATGAGGACACGCAGGGAGAACCGTTTGTCGGGGATGCCGGAAAAATGCTGAATCGCATCATTGCCGCCATGGGATTGAAACGGGAGGACGTGTACATCTGCAATGTGGTCAAGTGCCGACCGCCGCAGAACCGGCCGCCCGAAAGCGATGAAGTCGCCTCCTGCATACCGTTTCTGCTCCGGCAGCTCAACTCGGTCAGGCCGGAGGTGATCGTGGCGCTCGGCACCTCGGCAGCCCAGGCACTGCTGCAGACGAAAGTACCGATCTCAAAAATGCGCGGCAAGTTCCATGACCTCCACGGCATGCCGCTCATGCCGACCTATCACCCGTCCTACCTGCTCCGCACCGGAGGCAATTCCGACTCCTTCTGGAGTGTCTGGGACGACATGATTCAGGTACTCCGGTTCCTTCAGCTGCCGGTACCTGAGAAAAGCCGGAAAAAATAGGGCCCTGCCCCTGTGACCGCTATTATTCCCTTTCTGAAAAATCTGTTCCCCCCCTCCTGCCACAGCCGGGTTGCCCTGGTCGGCGGTACGGTGCGTGATATGCTGACCGGCTCGGGGGGGAGAGATATCGACCTGGTGGCCGCCCTTTCCCATGAAGAGCTCTGCGGGCTTGGTTTCCGTCCGGTGGAACCGGTCAGTGCCGCCCCGATCTACTTCAGACATATCCCCGAAACCGGCTCTCTTGAGGTATCCCGCATCGACGGCATGGGCCGGCTGGGGGAAGATCTTCTCCGGCGCGACTTCACCGTCAACGCCATGGCACAAAGTCTGGACGGCACAAGCATTGACCCGCTCCACGGCGCAGCAGACGTGAAGAAGCGCCTGCTCCGGGCATGCAGCGGGAGCACCTTCAGCGGTGACCCGCTCCGGATTTTTCGCGCCTTCCGCTTTGAGGCTGACGGCTGGCGCATGACACCGGACACCGCAGCGCTGATACGAAACGGGAGCTGGGCCGAACCGTTCCGCACCCTGCCGGCGGAGCGCTTCAGCGGCGAACTGCTCAAGGCTCTGGAGCTGAGGAGTCCGGAACGTTTTTTTCAGCAGATGATCACGTTCGACCTCGGGGAGGAATTCCTCCCGGAACTGTTCCGGATGCCGCAGATCCCGGCCGGACCGCGTGAGCATCATCCCGAAGGGGATCTGCTCAGCCACTCCATCCAGGTACTGCAGCGGGTTATTCCCCTCTCCCCTGACCCGTTGCCCCGCTTCTGCGCGTTCTTTCACGACCTCGGCAAACTCGCCACCCCTCCGGCGCTCTATCCCCGCCACCATGGCCATGACCATGCCGGCTTCCCCATTGCGGTGGAGCTTTGCAGCCGCCTCCGGCTCCCGGCAACATACCGCACGGCGCTGGCCTGGACCAACAGTCTGCACACCAACGCCAACAGGTGGGACCAACTGCGGGATTCATCGCAACTCAATCTGGCGGAACAGGCGATCAAGGCCGGCATTGCAGAAATCCTCCCTCTGATTTCAGCTGCCGATAAACCGGGCGGCCTGCCCATGGCCGGGTGGGATACTGTTGTCAGGGTTGCCGGCATGAACAGCGGTGAACTGGGGATTGCTCGGGGAGTACTGGAAACGCTGCCGCTCCGGGACCGGACGCCGTTGCTACTGCAGAAGCGGGTGGCAGTTCTGAGAGAGCTGCGCACAGTTTCGTTTGAAATTTTTCGTGTTTGATGAGGAGTACTATGCCGCCGAATACACGTCCCGCGACAAAATATCAGCCGAAAGGGCTGACGGTTCTTCACGAGGACCGGGACATCATCGTGGTGGAAAAACCGTCCGGTCTTCTGACCATCGGCACAGATCGGGACAAGTCCAGAACGGTTCACAGCATTCTCAACGAGTATGTCCGCAAGGGGGACCCCCGCTCCCGGAATCGGGTCTACATTGTCCACCGCCTGGACCGGGAAACCTCCGGTATCCTGATCCTTGCCAAGAGCGAAGCGGCCAAAACATTTCTGCAGGGGCACTGGCAGGAGACGGACAAGCGCTATCTTACGGTCGTCTATGGTTCACTTGATCCGAAAGCGGGCACGATCAGCAGCTATCTGGCGGAGAACAGCGCCTTTACGGTCTATTCCACCCCGGACCAGGCGGCCGGAAAGCTCTCCTGTACGGAGTATGTGACGCTGAAAGAGACCGGCCGGCTGAGCCTGCTGGAAATACACCTACTCACCGGCCGCAAGCACCAGATACGGGTACATCTGTCGGAAAAGGGGCACCCGGTTGTGGGGGATAAGAAGTACGGGAAGGGGAATGACAGCTATGGCACCCTGGCGCTGCATGCCAGATCGCTTTCGTTTACCCATCCGGGTAACGGCAGGCGGATGACTTTTGAAATCGGTATCCCGGAGTTTTTTACCCGCCTGGTGGGGAATGTTGGGGCGGCACCGGCCGCTGCCAGCCTCACGCAGGCAGAATAAAATGGTTCTCTTGAAAAATTTGTGGGTAGATTTCAGGGTGCGGAGGCCTGAGTTGCTACGTTGTTGTTAATAATAGGGCATCCCGTCTTCAAATCCGGCAGTATGGGTTTCGACCAAGAAACCATTGCTGGAAAAGGAGAAC
>CAIOXL010000081.1 GCA_903862245.1 uncultured Geobacteraceae bacterium
CCGCCATACTCCCGGATGTTCCTATCAGACCTGCACCTGACGTCTCCCAGCCAACCAGAATCCTGGCGATGACACAGCTAAATACGACAAACACAAAAAAGGTAAGCAGCAGACTCAATTTCCGGTACGAGTCTACAAAAATACACAATGAAATCCCTATATTGAAAAAGGCAACCATCCTCACAAAACTCACAAACGCCCAATATCTGTTTTCAGCCAGGAATATATGGAGCGCCATCAGGACGAGCAATAACAGATATAATTTATAAAATCTGTCCTGCAGAATCCGGGTCAGTTTCTCCGTATTTCCAACCAGATAAAATACGAGCAGTATCTGGATGATCAAGGCTGGACGTATATCTGCCAGAAATGCAGGTTTCGCATATTCAATGACAAAATAAAAAAGCAGAAGCAGAAACGGCAGATTAAAGCGGCCTGTTATCGCATAGTTATCTCTGAACGTTGTTGATTTGCTGTTCACCATCCACTCCTCCCGGTAGCACTGGTACCATCTGATTATACAGTGCTTCATACTGGTCAACCATTTTGCTCATACTGAAGCTGGAGAGAACCCTGGCCCGAGCCATGGCACCATCATCCCAGCAGCTCTCGGGATACTGCAGCGCCCCTTTTAGTCCCTCTGCCAGAGCCGAAGGATCATCCGGCGGCACCAGTCTGTGACGCAATGTTTCTCCCAGCACCGTTGCATTGCCGCCGACATCTGTCACAACCGGGCAGACCCCGCAGCTCATGGACTCCAGAAGGCTCATTGAGGTGCCCTCACTCCGTGAACCGAGCACGAACACATCAAACGATCGGTACAGATCAGTGGCCTTGTCGATCCACCCTGGAAACAGCACGCGGTCGGCCAGGCCAAGTGCCATTGTTAATTCTTGCAGGCGTCCGCCTTCTGGCCCTTCACCTGCGAGCACCAAAAACGGGTCTGCTTTCCCCTGCAAAGAGCGTCGAAGCTCGGCAAATGCCTGCAGCACCACATCATACCCCTTGATCGGATCGAACCGCCCGAGACTCCCCACAACCGGATGCCCGTCAGGAACACCAAGTCTCTTGAGGAGCGGACGATCCGGCGGACCGGGCGTGAAAAGGGTCGTGTCAATGCCGTTCGTGATGGTACGGATCCGGCCTGGGTACGCAACGACCTTCCTGGCAAGATGCTGTGATAACGGTTCGGACACCGCTACGACTGTTGTTGTCCAGCGAGAGGCCATATTGTCAACAACACGCGAAGCGAGTGGGTCAGGAAAATGGCGTCCATGATCCGTGTGCAGCAGGTGAGGGATTCCGCTCATCCGTGCGGCAAGGGCGGTCTTGTACCAGACACCGCTGTGGGTGTGCACAATGTCCGGTGCGAGACGCTGCAGTTCTGCGGCAAGTGATCGGGGCCAGATCATCGTCCAGCGTGTCATGGGGGGTGCTACGTGCAATCCGCAGCACGAGGTCAGGCCGACCGCGTGTCTCCCGAGATACCGCAGGGCCAGCAGATGCACTTCAAACTTTGCCGGATTGAGTCTGCTGAGCAGGTCAGCCACCATCCGCTCAAGACCGCCGGCCTGAAGATCAAGCACAACATGTACGACCCGTATGCGCTTCGTAGGCACTTTCACAGATATCCCGCAGACATTCCCCATAGACCACCCGTTGTTCTCTGTTATTTCTTTCATTACCTCAGGCAGCAGCCCCGGAGGGACAAGCAGCGGCTAATTTTTCATATATTTCGGATATTTGGAGCGCATTGCGTTGAGTACTGAAACATTCCTCCACTCGTTTTCTTCCTGACCGCCCCATCTGTACCCGCTTGTCCGGTTGGCGCAGCAGTGTGATGACGGAACCGGCCAACGCTTCACTGTCGCCCATTTCCACAAGAAAACCGGTTTCCCCGTCTACGACTATTTCCAACGGCCCCCCCGCTCTGGTGGCAATGACCGGTTTTTCCATGGCCATACCCTCTATTATGACTCTGCCGAACGGTTCAGGAAGCTTGGAAGCATGGACAACAACATCCATAAACCCCATCAGAGCGGGAATATCCTCTCTGTAACCAGTGAATATTACGTTGTTTTCCAATTTCAGATCAGCAACTAACGTATGCATATCCTGTAAAAACACTTCATCACCATCTGACTCCCCTCCAATGATAAAAGCCCTGGAGGCAGGAAATTCCGAGGAGATCTTGTGAGCAGCCAGAATGAATTCCCTGATTCCTTTCCAGTCAACAATCCGGCTGAAGATGCCATAGCGGAACTGTTGCGGAGAAATGCCAAACTCCTGAAACAAATAGTTATTATCCGGATTAACTCTGAACTCATCCAAGTCTACCCCGTTGTGGATCAGGGCTATCTGCCCACAAGGGACCCCAAGGTTGAGTAGATTTTCCCGGATGGCACCGGATATCGCTATGTGATGATCAACAAGTCGTGCATAAAAACGGGTAATGGGATGAACCTCTTCAAAGCCGCGTAAATGGGCGACACACGGGACTCGCAGAAGTTTGGCCGCGAGAATACCGGCTAACTGGCTGCCGAAAATATTGTTCAGATGCACCAGCGCCACCCGATGCCGGCGCCCCAGTCGATAATAGCCGACAGCTTCAGGAATGGTAATGAAGGCAAGCCAGTACATAAATCGGGAAAGGTTCAGCATCTTGCGCAGCAGGCGGAAACGGAACAGCCGGAGAGAAAGGAACTTTCTGTAAATATGATTGTTTACCCAGGGCAGTTTGGGAACAAATTGATACCTTATGCAGTCGGCGTGCCCCTCAAAAACTTCTCCGGGCTGTCCTGTAACCAGCACCGGTTCAAACTGTGCCTTATCAAGAGCACGAAGCAGGCAGCAGAGGCTCTGGGTAGAACCTCCAAAGGTTGTTGTGTTGTCAAGAAGCAGGATTGAGATAGGAGTTTTCATCTGCCGTAAATCTCCATAGTTCCGGAAATTATTGTTACTCTTCAATCGGCCAATATGTTGGAAGATGCTGTAAAACTGAGCCGGCAAAATCAGCCACCTTCACTTCAGCGTTCGCAACCAGTTCATCCGGCACCTGCATGGTGATCTGCACAAAAGCACCATCATTGCGGTTATGCAGCAGGCGCCTCCAGAACTTTTCAATATTCTGCTGCATTCCTGAAGCGACCACGGTCGTTCCCGCAGTTTGATACCAATGAACCATTACGGTATTACTGCCGTTCCTGTGGGCTTGAACGTAATTCAGCTCCGTTTTTGCCTGAGTACCGGGGAGAGTGATGATTTTCTTCCGGGCATCCACAACCGCCCATCCGGCTCCCGGCAGACAGGCATAGGGATTATGACCGGTACGCCCCCCCTTTGCCGTGCCGTAGTACCCGATATACAGATCAATCTGACCGGCTCCTGACCGGTAATGTCGGTACAGCTGCTTATCGGCGTTAAGTTCACGATTAACCGAATCCGGGAAAGTGTCATCCAACCCTGAGTACCCGGAAATTTCACGCGGCAGATACTCAATATTGGTGCGGGCAACAACCGGGGTTGGGCGTATGGACAGAACACCTATCATCACCAAAGTTGCACACAGGCTTGCGAGGCTTATTGCATACGCGTTATTTGATATCATTGGCCACTTCCCTGTTCAAAACAATGAACACGCAGAACAGCAGGGTGAAACCGAAAGCAAAGATGGCGATTCCTGAAAATTCATGGAGAAACCCCCGTGCAACCTTGTCCCCGTAAAAATGGGCCAGTACTCCAGTGCCGGCTACACGAAAAATGTTGGCCATGATGGCAATCGGAAGTGCTGACACGACGAGGATTGATTTTTTCAGCCATCCGTCCCTGGACAAAAAACAGAATATGAAGCTGATCATCGTCAGCGACATGATAGATCGAATACCGCTGCACGCCTCGGCAACCTCCAGCTGGGTCTGAACAAAATACAGCATGTTCCCTTCCCGGTAGACCGGTATTGAAAGACAGCTTATGAGCTGTGCAGAAATTCTGGTCGCCATAAGCTGCAGCGGAAGGGAAGCCATACTTATCAAAGAGTTGGGGACAGGGATCATAAACAGCAGGAACGAGATGGGGAATGCGAGTTTCTGTATGTATTCATTCCCAAGACAGAACCAGACCAGCCCGAACAGAGAGGCCACCATGGCGACTCTCGCAGGAAATGCGATGCCTCCAACGCTGCTCACAATATAGACAAAAAGACTGGCGGCCAGTAGCACCCCGCCCCATGCAGACGTGGCAACAGGTAAAGAGTGCAGCATTTTTTTTCTATTCCATACAAAATACAGTGCGATGAGGGGGACGATGAAGGCGTGGGAATTATCAGAATCACCCAACCAATCCCGGATCAACTCCGGATAGAGAGGGTAGAAAATCACCCCCCACAACAGTACAAGTATCGCCATTTTAGTCCTGTCTTTTTTCGGCATACGCTCTCTCTTGAGTAAATAATTGAATGATCTTCGTTACATCAGTACCATTTACATACGGATGGACGGGAAGGGAGACCATTCTATCGGCAATATCCTTAGCCACCGGAAACGTACTCCCTTCAAAGGAGTCCCTGAGTTCGCTGACTCCCGCTACGGAATCAGGGTAGCAGCCTGAAATCCCCAGTCCCATTCTGGCGCTTTTTTTAAGCAGATTCTTTTTGCTGTCCCCATCCGCTGCCAGCACCGGGTACCGTATCAGATCCGGAATCTTGCCCCTGCGCCCCCTGGGGAGCGGCAGCCCGCAGTCTGCAAAGAGGGCGGAGTTAGTACGCCGGAAGGCCTGGTGTTGGATGGTTGTTGACTGCCATTTTTTTGCCATTCCTGCCTGGAACGATGACAGCCGCCGGATCGAAAATTCCGGGTCGAAGTGTGTTTCTCCCAGTTTCAAAAACGGCAATGAATTCGGCAGCCAGTAAAGCCACGGGTTGACAAGAACAGACAGTGCCGCAGCGTTGAACAGCAACTTCAGCGTATCAATTCCTCCATACCCTTTGATGGCGGTCACCCGTTTTTCAAGCAATCGGCCGATCTGGTCGCTATCCGTCAGGATAATGCCCCCTTCCACAGCCGAGAAAGCCTTGCCGCGTCCCAGGCTGAACAATCCCGCATCACCCTGCGTGCCCAGCCTCTTGCTCTCCCACTCCCCCCCCATGGCCTGCGCGGCATCTTCAATTACAAAAATGTCCCGCCGCCCTATCAGAGTTTTCACACGTCCCACATCGGCCGGAATACCAAACAGGTGAGTTGGAATCACACAAAGAAGCCGAGGATTTTCCAGTTCATTCGCAATACGGTTAAAGTCAAAATCCAGTTTTTCGGGGGCCATATCGCATAATCTGATTTTCAGCCCTGCCTTTTTTATCGCAGAAGGCACGGAGTAACAGGTGTACGCCGGGATGAGAACTTCGTCCCTCTCCGGGCGTATTTCATGGAGAGCACCCAGTATGAGAGCAAGGGCCGCTTTCCCGGATGACACGGCAAAACAGTACCTGACCTGATACGACGACTTGAGTTCATCCTCGAACCTCTTGACCACCCTTTCGCCCTGGAGTACGCCCGCGACCCCGGACACAAGTGCCTGTATGGTCATAGGTGATGCCGCCGGGGGTAGAGTTCTTCCGATGCGTAGTGACATGGGTACATCCGGAATCAGGTATTGGTTACGTATGCCGTGTAACTCACACGTGACTCAGCATGATCAGTGCCAGATATGTTATTCAATAATTCAAGGTAGTTATGAATTTTTATGTAAATTGAATGAACAACAATCATTGTACCGGCAGTGCCCTGAAGAGTGCAGAAGCCGTATCGGCGGGGGTGAGCGCGGATTGTAAAAATAGTTACGGTGTTAGTTTTGGGGATGGAGGAAATTCAGGGGACTAACGGGAACTTGAGCTGGACCTTGGCAAGAGCCGTTCTGATAATTCCGGTCAGGTCCAGGCGGAGCATCCTGACCCAAAAATGCGGATAACAGGCCACAGAGAAGATGAATATTTTTTTTAGCCACCACGGCATTACGATTGTCGGATCATAGCCCCCCCCCTTCCCCCGAAAGGCGGCCCAGCATCCGTTCAGGCACGCATCAAAGCCCGCTTTGTTACGTTCTTCAGCCAGACAACTGGCATAGTTGATTACCATCCCGATGTAATAACCGGGAACGAAGACTCTCCGGTACCCGAGCGTATTATCCCGCCACACAAAATACAGGTTGCGTGTTCCCAGAAAAACCTGGATAGGCGAATGGTGGCCGGTTGATTTGGAACCCTTGTGAAATATATGGGCATCGGGTCTGACAATATTCCGGTAGTCCGCCCGCAGGGCCCGCAGGGAGTAATCCCGGTCCTCAACGTAGGCAAAATATTTGTCAGAAAGATAGCCTATGGTTTCAATCACACTTCTTTTTATGAGGAGGGCCGTACCCCAAAGCGTAAGGGTATGTTGAACCTGCTGCCGATCAAGTTCGTGCGGATCATCAATTGCGGTGACACTGAAATGAGCGAAATCAGCTCTGGCACCCATAAACTGGATCTTGTCCGGCGTGTCATAATGGTAAATCAACGGGCTCGCAAGACCAATGTCCGGAGACTGTTCCGCTCCTTCCACCAGCTTGGAGAGAGAGTCAGGCCGTACCACCGTGTCATTATTCAGCAGCCAGACATAGTCCGCTCCTTGTGCCACCGCATGGCGCATGGCAACATTGTTTCCCCCGGTGAATCCAAGATTTTTGCTGTTCCTGATCAGAGTGACCCGTGGGAATTTTATGGGGATAGTGACAACGGAATCATCGGAAGAGCAGTTATCAACTACGATAACTTCAAAGTTGAAATACTCCAGCTGATAGACCGATTCAAGACATTCAAGAGTATCATCAAGACCGTTCCAGTTGATGATTATGATGTAAACCTTCGGCATACCGGCTCCTGTCACCATTTCCTTCATTATGCCTGTAAACCGGTGCGGCGGACGGTATGCCCGCCAATGCCCAGTTTTTCCTGAACCGGTCTCGAAAGGAATGCTTTAACCACGGCAGGGTCAAACTGGGTACCGCTATGCTTCATCAACTCCGAGAATGCAGCCTTCAGCGAAAGTGCTTTCCGGTAGGGGCGGTCTGAAGTCATGGCGTCAAATGCGTCTGCCACGGAGATGATTCGTGCAGTTATGTCGATCTTGTCACCTTTCAAGCCGTCCGGGTAACCGCAACCATCGCAGCGCTCGTGGTGAAATTTGACCCCTGGAATTACATCCTTGAGAGCCGTGATGTGCATGAGAATATCTTCGCCGAATTTTGAATGCATCTTCATATGAGCAAGCTCTTCACTGTTCAGAGGGCCCGGTTTCATGAGCACCTCTTCCCGTACGCCCAGTTTCCCGATGTCATGCAGGGCGGCAGCCATTTCCAGCCTGGTATGCATATCTGCCGGCAGTCCCAGCCGCCGTGCTATTGCAAGGCTGTATTCAACCACCCGCCGGGTGTGGTCGCTGGTATAGGTGTCTCGTTTTTCTATGGTCTCCGCCAATGCAAGAACCATCGAGTAGAAGGACTCTTTCAGCCGGCTGTAGACCTGTGATTTTTCAAATGCCTTTGCTGCCTGTCTGGCAAGAGTGGTGAGCAGCTTCAGGTCTTTGGCCAGGTGCTCCGTTTTTTTACGGTTTCCAACACAGAGATACCCTACGGTTTTCTCCCGAATCGCCATTGGCAGCATGGTCAGGTGTTCGGCCCTGTCACCACTATCTGCAAAAATTTCCGTAATATCTCCGGCATCATCGCACAGCAGCACAGCGACAACATCAGCCCCCATCAAATTTCGAATTTCCCCGGTAACTATTCCGGCAACCTCCTTTGTATCCAGGCAGCTGCCGAGCTTTGTTCCCAGATTGTATGACCTGAAGATTTCCCGGTATTTTTCAACTGTATCGCGCCCCAGGGCCAATCGTTCCAATTCGGTATTTACCAGATACTGGAGCAGAGTCGCCACAGTTTCGCACCGGTCTCCCCCCTTGATTGTGGCTATAATCCTGTTTCCCTCTGTCAGCGGCACAGTATGCCCGGATTCAACCACTGCAGGATCTCCGAACAGCGGCTTACCGTCCTGATCACAGACGCAGACCTGTGCATCCTGCGGGCACATTTCCCGCACAAGGGCAGCTACTTCAGCTTTTGCCAGCAGTCGTTTCAGCGTAGTTTTTGCCATAGCGCCTCTCGTGGCGAATACGATGGGGAATGAGCAGGCTGTAGATTTTCTTTGCAAACTGGCGACATTTTTCCTTTACCCTCATAAGCGGCCCTGCTGAGCGATACAGGTATTTTATCTGCTTCCGTCGTATTTTGAGCCTTATCACAATGTTCCGGTTCAATCGGTTCTTGTGGATTTGCCGGTCAATTGCCATCAGATATCCATCCCGCATCTTGCGAATATTGGTACACATTGAATCGGTCCGCCGCCGATAATTGGCAAGAGGAGCATCGGTGAAAACAACCGTCGGATTTACCGAAAATACGCTCATCCAGCACTCCCAATCCTCATGCGTGGGGAGGCTTTCGTCAAACAAGATTCCGTGATCTTTGAATAATGCGGCATCAAACAGGAAACAGTGCGGCGGAATACTCAATTCCGTTTCCCACTTCATCATCAGATCATCAAATGGCTTTTTCACCTGCAGTACGGGACTCATTCTGCCGCTGAACCTGATTGTCATATCGCCAAGCGGAGTACGGATGTAATCGCTATAGGCCAGTGCCGGTCCATGCAACTTTTCCAACTGGCCGACCTGGATGCTGATTTTGTTCAGGTCAATAAGATCATCAGAATCAAGAAACTGAATGTACTTTCCTGAAGACCGCCTGATTCCGGCATTCCTCGCGCTTGAAAGACCCCGGTTCTCCTGATGGATATAGATGATTTTTTCCCCGTACTTTTCCTTGAGCAGCCGCCCGGTACCATCACTTGAGCCGTCATCCACAACGATTATCTCCAGATTTTTGTACGTTTGATTCAACGAGCAGTCGATGGCGTCACATACCAGATGTATGTCGTTATACGTTGGTATCACAATGGTGGTCAGCGGGTTGTGATGCATATGAAAAGCTCCTTCCCGACCGGGCACGCCGGCATCATAAAAATTTTCTGGCGATGCAGTTATAGGTGCAGTCTTCATGCAGCACTGAATCCACGGTTAATTTGGAAAGGTACCGGTCCCACGATTTACTTTCCCAAAGATGATGGACATACGCATTTTCAAAGGTAACCTTCTTTTCAAACAGGAGCGAAAGCCCGTCATCGTCCCAAAGCGGAAAATGAAAGCAGTAGGGGCTCAGTTCCGTAAGCAGTCCCGGATTTTTCTTTGACAGCTCCAGTGGCATTTTCACCGAGTGTTCATCCCAATAGCTGTCATGCCCTTTGGATCTGAACGTTTTATACGAGTCCAGCCACAGGTCCAGAAAAGGGCTGTTCCGCTCTGAAAGCAGCACGGCGTTGCAGAGCCCGCCCACAGATGCCTGCTCAAATGGCTTGAATGATCTGGTGGTAATACTCCTGGCAAGTTTTTTAAATGTACCGTATCCGTCATACACCGGGGGAATCAGCTGCCGGCCGATGGCAAAATTCATGGCATAGAAATCATCCAGCGGCTTTACACAGATACTGTCAATATCAAGGTAAATCCCCCCCATTTCCTGAAGAGCCTGCAATCTCACCACATCGGCCTTATGGGCTGGGTGAAATAACAGATTGCCGTGGATATCAAGCGGCGGTTCAATATTCTTCAGCGTCACAAGAGGCTTGGCTTTTTCCCACCACTCTCCGCTCGGCTCGTGTTTGTAGTGAAAGATGATTTTGTCCGGGTTGTTTACGCAACAGGCTGATTTAATAGCCAGATAATGGCTGAGTCCGAACGGTTTACCGCCGAAATCGGCATCCATGCCGAAAATAAAATGAAAAATTTTTGGTATCATGGTTCCTTGTCCCCCGATAATGAGTTTTACTGCGGCCGCAGTACGCTGCCGGCCTTTTCACGCAAGAAATTCGACACTGACCGCAGCTGTCCAACCAGCTCAGGCCCGAGCATTTTTTTAGCCCGCATCCGGTACCATGCCGAAGTGCCGCGAATCTCCGGATATACTGACTCAGCAAAAAGCATATACTCTGCGCAGTCTGCATACCGGCCTTCATCAAAAGCGCCGGCGGCGGCATTGAGGGCATCCCCGGCTAACGCGTTCCGGTATACCTGCTCCAGCTTTTCCCTGTCGGCGATTTCGGTACCGTACTCATTGAACACCGATTCGAATGCCGACAGGTGCTGACGGCTGTTGCCGAGCAGCCTCCGTGACTCGGTATAATGCATATTGCTTTCATGCTTTCTGTAATACGCCTGATACGCATCCAGGGTCGCAACCGAGCTGCGGCAGGCAAAGCGCAGCCACATTTCCAGGTCACCGGCATGGGGCAGTGCCTTGTTGTACCCCCCCACCTGTTTCTGGATTGCAGTGCGGACTATCGCCGTTGGTGTCCAGAGCGGGCTTGCCGTGCTGTTCAGGCAGGTCTTCTCTATAAAACTCTGTCCGCTGATTACCTGATAATCGCAGCAGTCCCCCTGTATCGGCACTTCTGACAGCTGTTTGCCCTGTTCGACGACAACTGCACCACCGCAGGTAAGACCTACCTCCGGGCGGCTGTCCAGAACATATGCGGCCCGTGCCAGCGCCCCCGGCGTCAGCCAGTCATCGGCGGAAAGAAGCAGCAGGTAATCGCCTGAAGCCCATTCAAGCCCCTCGTTGTACGTAGCGATGTTTCCGCAGTTACTGCTGTGCCGGCGTACTTCCACACGTTTGTCCCGTGCCGCATACTCCGCTGCAACGGCAGAGGTCGCATCCGTTGAAGCATCATCAATAACAAGAACATGAACATCTGAGTGGGACTGGTTCAATACGCTGTTCAGGCACGTCGGCAGATACCGTGCGTAATTGTAGCAGGGCACTCTCTGCGCCGCCGATACATCGGTCAAGCTGCTGGTGCTCACCGGCAGCGGCGAGAAAGCGTTCTCGGCCGGCGTTGAAGTGGCCGACCACACGCCCGACAAAG
>CAIOXL010000082.1 GCA_903862245.1 uncultured Geobacteraceae bacterium
CATGAAGTCGGCAAAAGTGATACGCCCCTGACGGGCGATGCGGGTGGTCAGTATGTCGTTGAGTCTGCAGTCAGTTGACAAGTCGTCTCCTGGAATTTAAATAGTGAAGCATAGCGCGCGCTCATTTTATCTGCTGTTTCAGCGGTGTGTCACCCTTTTTATCCTTGCCTCGATACAACTCACGCATCCCTTTTACCTGCCGCTTGACCTCCTTGCGCAGATCCGCCGGTTCCAGCACTTCCGCATGAACACCGTAGGAAAGAATCCATGAAACCAGCTCCATCCGCCCCGCCGCTTCGAATTCCACGGTGACCTCCCCCTTCGGCTCGATGCTGACCTTCTGCCCCGGCATCCAGACCCGGTCCTTGACCGCATGGGCTATCTCGGCGGAAAAGCGGACCCGTACCTTCATGGGGGAGTCGCTTACCAGTCCGAAAGCGCTGCTGAAATGGTTTTCCGGCTGGTAACTGCCCGGGATTTCGAAGCGCTGGCGGGTGACCTCCACCCCCCTGATGCGTTCGAGAGCAAACAGGCGAATGCCGGAACGGTTGTGGGCATTGCCGAGTAGATATATACCCCCCTTGTGGAAGATAAGGGTGTAGGGATCAACCTCGTACAGCTCTGCCTCCTTTTTACCCTTCTTGGCATAGTTCAGGCGGATACGGAACTGCTGTAGCAGCGCTTTTTGCAGGTCGGCAACATAGGGCGCTGACGGAGTGTAGTCTCGTGCCCCGTGCAGCAGCGGCAGCGACACCCGCGCAATCCGTTCAAGATGCGCGGCATGGCGATCGGGAAGAATCGAATGGATGCTTTTGAACAGTTCGTCAATCTCACCCTGAAACGGGGTGCCGGCCAGGTGAGCGCCCAGCGAGCGGAGCAGGTAAAGCGACATCAGTTGCGGAAGGGTGAAGGTGATCGGCGGCAGGTTGCGCGACCTGGTCAGGAAGCTGTAGACCTTTTTCCCGTCGCTCCACTCCGTTGTCAGTGCGTATCCGGCCTGTTCCACCGCATTGAGATCACGGTGGATAGTGCGCCGGTCCACATCACACTCTTCGGCCAGTTCGTCAAGGGTCAGGCCGCGTCTGGTTTCCAGCAGTCGGATTATCGAGTGCAGCCGCCCTGCCTGGGAATATTTTTTTGCCGGTTTCCCTTTCTGCATGCTTCCCCCTTGCTGAAATCGAATTAATCGCTACAATGGCTGCACGAACGCCGTGATAAAGCAACGGCCGAAGCCGGGGAGCATTGTACTGTTTTGAACCATTTTGACAACCAATTTCTGACATATACTGTCATGCTGCATGACTGGCTCAACCAGCCGGGCTACCTGTCACTGTTCCTGTTGAGCTTTCTGGCGTCGATGCTGCTGCCGCTCGGCTCCGAGTGGCTGCTGGTGATGATGTTGGCGGGCGGCTACGACCCGCTGCTGTCGGTGGGCACCGCCACCCTCGGCAATTATCTGGGGGCGGTTGTGACCTATCTGATCGGCGTAGGCGGCGGGAGCTGGCTGATCGAAAAGGTCATGCGGGTCTCTCCGCAGCAGCAGGAAAGGGCCCGGCAGTATTACGGCCGCTACGGTGCCTATTCGCTGCTGTTTTCCTGGCTGCCGATTGTCGGTGATCCGCTCTGCCTGGTGGGGGGGATGCTGAGAGTCAATTTCGGGCTGTTCACGCTGCTGGTCGCGTCCGGCAAGCTGGCGCGCTATATTGTCACGGCTCTCATAACCATGGCTGCGACCGGGCACTGATCCTGCCGCCCCGGAGAACTTGTGTAATGGATGACAACATGCAAGATGGCATCAGCACACCGCACCCGCTGAAGGTGATTCCCCATGGCTGAAACCCTCAGACTCGCTCCTCTGGACATTCATTTTGCCGACTTTATCGTCCGCATCGACCGGCATCCCTGCGATGAACTCTGGTGGGGGGCGGCTCTCGCCAGTCATGCCACCGGGCGCGGCCACAGCTGTTTCACGCTGTACGATCTGCCGGAGGCGGCTGCACTCGCTCCGCTGCAGAGTCTGCGGAACCCACCCCCTTCCGATGCTGACAGCTGGCGATGCGCGCTGGAACAGTGCGACACCGTGGGCGCTCCGGGGGGGTACACGCCATTGGTGCTGGATCGGGCCGGGCGGCTCTATCTCCACCGCTGCTGGAGCTATGAACAGCAGGTTGCGTCCGCCATCCTGTCGCGCATCAGGCCGGTGAGCGCCCATGAGCAGGGGCTTGACGATGCCCTGGGCCGCTATTTTCCTCCCCAGGGTGAGGGAGTTGATCTGCAGCGCACAGCCGCCCGGATGGCACTGACTCATCGGTTTTCGGTCATTTCCGGTGGGCCCGGCAGCGGCAAAACCGCTACTGCGGCGCGCATCCTGGCGTTATTGCTCGGCATGGGGGGGGATTCCCGCCCGAAGATCACGCTGGCCGCACCAACCGGCAAAGCCGCCCTGCGGCTCCATCAGTCCATCGTTCAGGCGGCCGGCCGCCTAGCCCTGCCCGGTGATCTCGCTCACGGCCTGCCGAGCGATGTGAGCACCATCCACCGGCTGCTCGGTGTGCGGAGCCGTGGCGGTTTCCGCCACAATCGTGACAACCGGCTCCCGTGCGACATTCTGCTCGTTGATGAGGCCTCCATGGTTGATCTCCAGTTGATGTCTCACCTTCTGGAAGCGCTCCGTGATGATGCGCGGGTCATTCTGCTGGGAGACCGCCACCAGCTGGCCTCGGTCGAGGCGGGGGCGGTGCTGGCCGATATTTGCGACAGCGAGGACCGGGCCTCCGTTCCGGTTACGCAGCTGACCAAAAGCTACCGCTTCGGTGACAACAGCGGCATTGCCGCACTGGGCCGCCTGATCAACAGCGGTGACAGCGCCGGCGCCATGGCGCTGCTGGACTCCGGCCAGTACCCGGATATCCTCTGGCGGCAGCTGCCGGCCGGCAGGGCGCTGGAAGGGGCGTTGGCTGCCGCTGTCCGGGACGGCTATGCCGAATATGTCCAGGCGGCATCTCCCGGAGAAGCACTTGCCCGACTCAACTCGTTCAGGGTTCTATCGCCGCTTCGCGGAGGACCGACGGGAGTGGAAAACCTGAACAGGCTCTGCCAGACCGCTCTCGACCCTGAGCACGCACATGATGACCGGGGCACGTTCATGAAACCGTTTATGATCACGGGTAACAACTATGAGTTGGGGCTGTATAACGGTGATACCGGGGTGGTGACGGAGAGTGATGATGGCCAGACCGTCTGGTTCGAAAACCCGGACGGGGGGCTGCGCCACATCTCCATGCTCCGTCTGCCGCCGGGGGACGCGGCGTTTGCCCTGACCGTCCATAAAAGTCAGGGGTCCGAGTTTGGGCGGGTGCTCCTGATCCTCCCGGATCAGCCGTCGGACGTTCTCAGCCGGGAACTGCTGTACACGGCGGTTACACGCGCCCGGAGCCGCATTGAAATATGGGGGACGGAAGAGGTGTTCCGCCAGGCTATTGAACGGCGTACGGTGAGAAAATCGGGGTTGCAGGACGCGTTGTCAGGGGGAGTGCCATGAAAATATTTGTTGCCGGAGGAACCGGTTTCGTTGGAGAGCACCTGGTCAGGGAACTGCACAAAAGCGGTCATTCAGTCCGCATGCTGCTGCATAGCCGCAGCCCGCTCCGGGGGGAGGTCGAGCAGGTTGTCGGAGACGTCACCCGCCTTGAAAGCTTCGCGGAACAGGTCAGGGGGTGTGAAGCGGTGATCAATCTGATCGGCATCATCCGGGAGTTTCCCGGGCGGGGTGTCACCTTTGAGCGGCTGCACGTGCAGGCCACGGCCAACCTGCTGTCAGCTGCCGCCCGGGGCGGGGTTCGCCGCTATCTGCAGATGTCGGCTCTCGGCTCTCGTCCCGCTGCCGTATCAGGATACCACCGGTCCAAATGGCGGGGGGAGGAGTTGGTGCGGGGGAGCGGCCTGGAGTGGACCATTTTTCGCCCGTCGTTGATCTTTGGGCCGCATGACGCCTTTATCAACATGCTGGCGGCGCAGCAGAGGCTGGCTCCGGTCATGCCGGTTATCGGCAGCGGCAGCTACCGGCTGCAGCCGATTCACGCCGATGATGTGGCCCGCTGTTTTGCCCTGGCGCTGCTGCTGCCGGAGACGGTCGGCCAGACCTATGAGTTATGCGGCCGCGATCGCCTGAGTTATGAAGCGCTGTTGGATATGATCGCCGAGGTCATGGGCCGACCGGCCCCCTGGAAGCCGCACCTGCCGCTCGGACTGATGAAGGCAGTCATCCCGTTCATGCAGAAAATCCCGCAGTTTCCGATCACCATGGATCAGCTGCAGATGCTGCTGGAGGAGAGTATCGGCGGGGATGAATGGCAGGCAACCTTCGGCTTTACGCCGCGCACTCTGCGGGACGGAATTGGCGAATATCTGGGCAAAACTTGACGGGAGAGCCGGGGTGTAGTATACGTTCCCTCCATGAATCGCACAGTTACCCTCATAATGGTCATGCTGCTGACCGTCGGCACGCTCTTTTCGGCCCCCCGGGCTGCCCATGCCGACCCTCCCCAGACCGCCGACCCGGCCGCTCCGGCGACGACACTCCAACTGGAGGAGCTGCTGCTCAAGAGCAGTCCGTATGAGTCAGTGGAGGGTGTAGCGACGTATTACGCCAGCCGTTTCGAGGGGCGCCGTACAACCTCCGGCCTCCGCTACAATCCGGAAAAACTGACCGCCGCCCACGAAAGCCTGCCGCTCGGCACGGTGGTACGGGTTGTTAATCCGGTCAGCAACCAGGAGGTCCACGTTACCATTACGGACCGCTGTGCCTCAAAATCATTTCATTTCATCGACCTGTCCCGTGCCGCTGCCAAGAAGATCGGGCTGTGGGGTAAAGGGAAAATCAAGGTCGTCATCATTCCGCTCCTCCACGACAAGGTGGAAGAACCGGCATAACCCCGGTTTCACCGCACGCGCAGTTCCCCTGTCCAGTTCTACCCCCCAGACACCATCGCCGCCCACCACGCCGCCAGCACCAAAGCCCCGCTCATAATCGCAAGCAGTGCGTTAAGCAGCGCTCCCGGCCGCCCGAAGTGCCCGATCAGAAACTCTCCCGCCAGGCCGCACGGCACTCCGGCACCAAAGCCGAACAGATGCGCCCCCAGATCGGTATTCTTCCCCTCGGTACCCAGTATCGCCAGCAGGGCCAATCCGCCTGCAACCGGCACGAACCAGCGGCGTTGCAGACCCTGGCGGTACTGCACCATGCTGATGGCTGTCAGGATGCCGACCGCGCCAAACACGGCGGTGGAGGCCCCGAGCGAACTGTGTGACGGCAGCTGCACCCAGACGTTGATCAGGTTGCCGAGGATACCGGAGACCAGCAGCAGGCTCCAGGCCATGCCGGAACCAAGCTCCCGGCAGAGGAGGAGAATGAAGGTGCCGCCGATGGTCAGGTTGCTGATCAGGTGCACCGGACCCGCATGCAGGGTCAGTGCGGTGACGAGACGCCACCACTCGCCGTCCCTGATGCGTGCCGCATGGGCCGCGCCGAGGGCGTACAGGTCGACCATACCCCGTTCCGGGAGGGAAAAACCGACCTGGGCAAGATTGTGAAAGGTTGCCAGAAGTATCAGAACCGACAGGGTCGGCAGGGTGTTTTCTATCAACTGTCGTGTGGCCGGAAGTGCGGGGGGCCAGTTGCGGTTGGCTTCTTTATAGAGTCCCAGCTCACGGCAAGCACTCTCTAACTGATGCTCCGGCACAAGCAGCTGCCAGCCGCTCCCCTCCGGGTCGATACAGCAGGGGATGGAGCGGGAGTCCAGCACAAGCGCCCAGGAGCGCGCCTCCCCCTTGGTCATATGTGTGTCGCGTCCGGCGGGGACCGGACACCAGCACTCTTCCCCCTCGTCATGTTGGTGGTCTGAAAGTTCCATGGGACGACTATAACCATTACTACGGGGAAATGCCATGTAGAGATGGAAAAAATTAAAACCGGTAATTGAAACACAGAGGCACAGAGACACAGAGAAAACCAAAACAATATTGAAACGGTAAAAAACTGAAAAATAAATCTGAAGGTTTGTCCAGTTTTTTAATTGTTTTTCTCCGTGCCTCTGGTACGCCAGGCCAAGCCTGGTTGATCTATCTGACTGAAAAGTGTCAGACATATAAATTGCTCGTTCAATATGTAGTCGCGGTCTGTCACGGGAGGGTAACCAAACGTGGGGAGTAAGACC
>CAIOXL010000083.1 GCA_903862245.1 uncultured Geobacteraceae bacterium
AAAAAATGGCCTCTTGTGAAGGCCAAATAATCCAACAATCCCCGCTATCTTGTCAATCCAATCTTATAATTTCCAATCCCGAAGAAATACTTTAAAGCGACTATCTACACCCCATCTGGTTGTATCTCCCTCGTTCAGGCCGGGTTGGGCGCTCAGGTACGAACCCCCTGCGGTAACCGATCCGCTGCCGGGGAGAAGATAGGAAAGTTTGCCGTACAGGCTGTTCATGTTGGTGGCGGTATTGGGGGAAAGACCGTCCGAACGTAGATTTCCGGCGGTCAGGTAGTAGCCGAAACTGCTGGCTGTTCCGCTTAGTTCGGCCCGGGAGTCTGCGGTGAAGCGGGAACCGATGGAGCCTGAAACCATCCCTGCTGCCGTTCGATCCGGGACAGGTGTCTTGGTGATGATGTTGATAACCCCGCCCGGTGCCGCACCCCAGACCGGTGATGCCGCACCCTTGATAATCTCGATTCGCTCGATCTGCTGGACCGGAATCAAGCCGGGCAGGGTGCGTCCCTGATCGAAACCGTTTTGGCGGATGCCGTCCATCAGAACCAGCACCTCTTCATTCGATGTCCCCTGGATAGTGTAGCTGGTGGCGCTGGAAGGGGTCCGCAGGTAGTCCAGTTGAATGCCGGGAACGGTCTGCAGGATCTCTGCCAGGGTGTGGGCATTAATCCGGGTAATATCATCAGCGGTGATGACCGTAACGTTTTCGGCACTTTTTGAAACGGGACGGACGAAATGCGCAGCGGGATGTTCCGGCGGGGTATTGTCGGCAAAAGCCGGTGCAGCGGTGATAAAAAGGAAAACAGACGACAGTACGAACAGGGGGGGGAGCGGAACTCGTCTTTGGTGCACGTTTAGCCTCCGGCCAACAGCTGATGACAAACAGGAAGTTTGGATGTGGGAGGGTACTTCATTGAAATCCCAACACTGTTTTTCATAGCAGAAATTTTCAGTGTTGTACATAGATCAATTAAAATAGCACATTACGCCACTACTCCGGCGTCTGCCCCGGTACTGTTCCGGCCGTCACTCCACCCGCAGGACCCGCTGGATTTCCGCCTCAAGCACCGCCATGCTGTACGGCTTGCGGATAAACCCGGTCGGGCGCAGATCGGAGAAACGGCTGCTCAGCTCATCTTTATTGAAGCCGCTGGAAATGATAACCTTAGCGTCCGGCCTGACGCGGAAGATTTCCTCCATGGCGGCAATGCCGTCCATGGTCGGCATGGTCAGATCCAGCAGAACCAGCTGAATCTCATCGGCATGGTCTCGGAATTTCGCCACCGCAGCGGCTCCGTCTGAGGCGGTGATCACCCGGAAGCCGCAGAGTGAAATCATTTTCGTACAGATCCTCAGGACCGGCTTCTCGTCATCAGCCACAAGGGCCAGAGGCAAAAGGGCGGCTTCGGGGAATACGCCTGTTTCCACCGGTGCGGTGGACGGTGCGGGAGAGCTCTCCACCGCCATGGTATCCGTTGCCGGAAACAGGACTCTGACCGTCGTACCGCTCCCCGGCTTGCTCTCCACATACAGGGCGCCGTGGTGTGATTTCATAATCCCCATGACGGCAGACATGCCGAGCCCCCGCCCGGTGAATTTTGTCGTAAAGAAGGGTTCAAACAGGCGGGCGATGGTGTCACCATCCATTCCGCAGCCGTTATCGCAGACCTCAAGAAACAGAAAAGAGCCCGGTTCCGCCTTCTCCTCCAGCAGACTGGCGGCCAGATATTCCTGATCACAGAGCCGGACGCCGGTTGTTATTCTGACCAGACCTGGCTGTCCCACGGTGGCTTCCGCCGCGTTGGTAACCAGATTCATGACCACCTGCTGCAGCTGGGCTTCATCTCCCAGCTGGGCCGGAAGCCCTTCGGGGAGTTCCAGTTCAACCATAACCGATGTGGAAGCAGCAGTCCTCAGCAGATCAGCATTTCTTCTGACCAGCTCGTTCAGGTTCAACTCCTTCCTGGCAACCAGACCCTTGCCGGCATAGGCCAGCATAAGGCCGGTAAGCTGGGCGGCACTCCGGGCCGAATCCATGGCATAGCCGATAAACGTGTGCGGCGCTGACGCGGGGGAAAGCTCCATCCGTGCCAGCTCAGCATTCCCGAGGATAGACTGGAGCAAATTATTGAAATCGTGGGCGATGCCGCCCGCCATAACCCCAAGGCTCTCCAGCTTTTGTGTATGGAGCATCTGGCGCTCAAGATGGTGCTGTTCTTCCGTAAGACGCCTGTTTTCTTCGTCCCGCTGCTGCAGGGAGTCTGCCAGGTCATTGACCGCCCGAGCTGTTCTGCCCGCCTGGTCATCGGATGAAATTTTGATACGGGACGTGAAGTCGCCTCCCTGCAGAGTGTATATCCCCTGTACAAGTTCAGAGAACGAGCGGGTAACTCTCAAGAATACTTGATAACAGAGCAAGGTGACCGTCAGCCAGAAGGCGCCTGCAATGCTGAAGGAAAAAATGATTATATGCAGAGCCTCTTGCAAAAGTATATGCAAGGTTTTGAATACT
>CAIOXL010000084.1 GCA_903862245.1 uncultured Geobacteraceae bacterium
CCAGTTAGAGCTACTGGCCTGTATCCGAACAACAATCGGTTCGTGCTACTTTGTTTCTTTATGTGGAGTATGCTTGCGACAAAAACGGCAATACTTGCTGAATTCAAGTTTACCAGGAGTCGTTTTTTTGTTTTTAGTTGTGGTGTAGTTTCTCTGTTTGCACTCTGTGCAACCAAGGGTGACGATGTCTCTCATAAATGTGCTTCCTTTTGTATGAATTCTGCAGACAGTGACCGCTGTCAAGGCTGCATATGTTCATCTAAGTTCGTATTTTATTCAATAATTGAAGCAACGACGCCTGCACCAACGGTACGGCCACCTTCACGGATAGCAAAACGGAGACCTTCATCCATTGCTATCGGGGTGATCAGTTTGATGGTCATGGCTACGTTGTCGCCGGGCATTACCATTTCAATGCCGGCTGGAAGTTCAGCAACGCCGGTAACGTCAGTTGTACGGAAGTAAAACTGTGGGCGGTAGCCGTCGAAGAACGGTGTGTGACGGCCGCCTTCTTCTTTGGTCAGTACATATGCTTCTGCTTTGAACTTGGTGTGCGGGGTGATTGAGCCGGGCTTGGCAAGTACCTGGCCGCGCTCAATGTCCTCACGCTTTACGCCGCGCAGCAGCGCGCCGATGTTGTCACCAGCACGACCTTCGTCAAGCAGTTTACGGAACATTTCAACGCCGGTTACGGTTGTCTTGATGGTGTTCTTGATGCCGACGACTTCAACTTCTTCGCCGACCTTCACGATGCCGCGCTCAACACGACCGGTGGCAACGGTGCCGCGTCCGGAGATGGAGAAAACGTCTTCAACAGGCATAAGGAACGGACGGTCAATGGCACGCTCCGGGTCAGGAATGTAGGAGTCAACGGCATCCATGAGGCGGTTGACCGACTCTTCGCCGAGTTCGCTCTTCTCGCCTTCGAGGGCTTTAAGGGCGGAACCTTTGATGATCGGGATATCGTCGCCGGGGAAGTCGTAGCTGGAGAGAAGTTCACGAACTTCAAGTTCTACGAGCTCAAGCAGTTCTTCATCATCAACCATGTCTGCCTTGTTGAGGAATACGACCATATAGGGTACGCCAACCTGACGGGCAAGCAGGATGTGCTCACGGGTCTGCGGCATCGGGCCGTCAGCTGCGGAGACAACCAGAATTGCACCGTCCATCTGGGCTGCACCGGTGATCATGTTCTTGACGTAGTCGGCGTGGCCGGGGCAGTCAACATGAGCATAGTGACGTTTGTCTGTTTCATATTCAACATGGGCGGTGGCGATGGTGATACCACGCTCACGCTCTTCGGGGGCGTTGTCAATCTGGTCGAAGGCTTTGTACTCAGCCTGGCCCTTGCCAGCCAATACTTTAGTGATGGCAGCGGTCAGAGTTGTTTTGCCGTGGTCAACGTGACCGATTGTGCCGACGTTTACATGTGTTTTATTACGTTCGAACTTTGCTTTTGCCATGAGAAAGGCCCTCCTGAGTTACGGATATGAGTTAATTAACCTTTTACTTTTGCAACTATTTCTTCAGCAACAGATTTCGGTACTGGTTCATAGTGATCAAATGTCATTGCGTATGTTGCACGACCCTGAGTAGCCGAGCGAAGATCAGTTGAATACCCGAACATTGAGGCAAGCGGAACCATTGAACTGATTATCTGAGCGCCTGCCCGGGAATCCATTCCCATTATGCGACCACGCTTGGAGTTAAGATCACCGATAACATCACCCATGTATTCTTCAGGAACAACAACTTCAACGGACATAATCGGTTCAAGTATAATCGGGCTGGCCTTAGAACAACCTTCTTTAAAGCCCATCGAGCCAGCAATCTTAAACGCCATTTCAGACGAATCGACTTCGTGATAAGAACCATCAATCAGAGTGACTTTAATGTCGACAACCGGGAATCCTGCAAGCACACCGTTATCAAGGGCTTCTTTTATACCCTTATCAACGGCAGGGATGTATTCACGGGGAACAACACCACCCTTGATTGCGTCAACAAACTCATAACCCTTACCGGCTTCCTGCGGCTCAACTTCAAGCCAGACATGACCGTACTGCCCACGGCCACCGGACTGACGTACGAACTTACCTTCGACTTTAACTTTTTTGGTTACTGTTTCACGATAGGCAACCTGAGGTTTACCCACGTTTGCTTCAACCTTGAACTCACGCATTAACCGGTCAACAATGATTTCGAGGTGCAACTCACCCATACCGGATATGATAGTTTGGCCAGTTTCTTCATCTGTTTTAACACGAAATGAAGGGTCTTCACTGGCAAGCTTCTGCAGGCCAAAACCTAGCTTTTCCTGTTCAGCTTTGGTTTTAGGCTCAATTGCAATCGAAATAACCGGTTCAGGGAACTCAATTGATTCAAGAATGACTGCTTTATCTTCGTCACAAAGTGTGTCACCAGTCGTAGTATACTTAAGGCCTACAGCGGCAGCAATGTCACCAGCGTAAACTTCTTTAACTTCTTCACGCTTGTTTGCATGCATTTTAAGAATTCGGCCAATGCGCTCGCGTTTGCCTTTAGTAGAATTGTAAATATACGAGCCGGACTGAACAACACCTGAATAAACGCGGAAGAATGTCAGCTGCCCTACAAAAGGGTCGGTCATTATTTTAAAGCCAAGAGCAGAAAACGGCTCAGCATCCGAAGCATGGCGTTCCAGTTCGGCACCTGAATCTGCATCAATGCCCTTAATCGCAGGAATATCCATTGGGGAAGGCATATAATCAACAACAGCATCAAGAAGATTTTGTACGCCCTTATTTTTGAAAGAAGAACCACAGATTACGGGGCATATGTGGATAGCAATAGTACACGCACGTATTGCAGCTTTCACTTCAGACTCACTCAGCGCTTCACCGGAAAGATACTTCTCCATAAGTGCATCATCGTGGCTTGAAATTTCTTCAATCATTTTTTCGCGGTACTCTATCGCTTCATCCAGGAGCTCCGCTGGTATTTCTTCTGTGCGAAAAGTTGCGCCAAGGGTCTCGTCATCCCACAGAATAGCCTTCATAGTTACGAGATCAACAATACCCTTGAAATTTTCTTCTTTACCGACAGGAATCTGGATTGGCAGAGGGTTCGCTTTCAGACGGTCTTTGATCATCTGTACGCCGCGCGAAAAATCAGCACCAACTCTGTCCATCTTATTTATAAATGCGATACGGGGAACACCATATTTATCGGCCTGGCGCCATACTGTTTCCGACTGCGGCTCTACGCCACCAACAGAACAAAATACTGCAACAGCACCGTCCAACACGCGCAGGGATCGCTCTACCTCAATTGTGAAGTCAACATGGCCCGGTGTGTCAATGATATTAATACGGTGATCATTCCAAGTGCACGTAGTAGCAGCAGAGGTGATCGTAATACCACGCTCCTGCTCCTGCTCCATCCAATCCATGGTTGCAGTACCTTCGTGAACTTCACCGATCTTGTGAGATACACCAGTGTAATAAAGGATACGCTCGGTTGTAGTCGTTTTGCCGGCATCAATATGGGCCATAATGCCGATATTTCTATATTTATTAAGTGGTGCTAAGCGGGGCACTGAATCCTCCAGGAACGGATAATACTTTTACCAGCGATAATGGGCAAAGGCGCGATTTGCTTCAGCCATTTTGTGAACATCTTCACGCTTCTTGACTGCAGAACCGCGGTTATTGTAAGCGTCAAGTATTTCACCGGCTAATTTGTCTTTCATCGTCTTTTCGCTGCGAGCTGTAGAGTATTTTATCAGCCAACGCATCGCCAGAGACATCCGGCGCTCAGGACGAACTTCAATAGGAACCTGATATGTAGAACCACCAACACGGCGAGACTTTACTTCCAGCATCGGCTTGATGTTATCGAGACTTTTCTTAAGGACTTTCACTGCTTCATCATTTGCACGCTGGGCTACTAATTCAAGAGCGCCGTACATGATTGACTCTGCAACACTTTTTTTACCGGCAAGCATAAGAGAGTTGATAAGCTTGGCTACGACTTTGTCGTTAAACTTTGGATCCGGCAGAATTATTCTTTTAGGAACTTCTCTTCTTCTTGGCATATATTTCCCCTCAGCTAAACAGGCTCAGAATTATTTCGGGCGCTTGGCGCCATATTTGGAGCGACTCTGTAAACGGCCTTTAACACCAACCGAGTCAAGTGTACCTCGAACGATGTGGTAACGTACACCCGGAAGGTCTTTAACTCTGCCGCCACGAATAAGGACAACTGAGTGCTCCTGAAGATTGTGACCGACGCCAGGAATATATGATGTGACTTCAAGACCGTTAGTCAGACGTACCCTTGCAACTTTACGGAGAGCAGAGTTAGGCTTCTTAGGTGTAGTCGTATAAACCCTTGTACAAACACCGCGTTTTTGCGGGCAGCTTTTTAAAGCCGGGGCTGTTGATTTATCTTTCTTACTTTCCCTACCTGATCTGATCAACTGGTTAATTGTTGGCATGGTCGTTAAATTCTCCAGATACAATAAATATCGAATCGCTCCAAAAAGGGGCGAACCGCGAAACTAACAAATATATAATCGCTATGTCAATCTAAATTTATTAGGCTGTAGCTTTGTTTGCAGCAAAGGGTATTTAATTAGTACTTTACCAACGGTGTGAGCCTGCAAAATTGTTACTTAATGATCGCTCTGACAATTTTTCGGTTGGGAATGGAATAATTGTAGGGTCGGAATTTCACCGACATCTCCATTCTGGTCAGTAGCGTACCTCTTTATCGAGGAATTGGACTTTTACTCTTTTTACCAAGCTGGTGTCAACAAAAAAAACGTGCTCTTAAATATTTTAGGGTTATATCTAACCTGGTCCGGTTTTATCTTTGTTCCTGCTGTTTCTATAAATGGCGTAAAAAAATTCAATACTCGCAGATTTACACCGCTTTTTCTCCCGATTCTTTGATGTTATCCGGCGCAATCGAAATCAACATGGCACCCATGACAAACAGTGCTCCTGCCATACCAAAGCCTCCAAGACGTTCACCTAAAACCATCCGTGCGTAAACAGCTGCGAAGACAGGCTCAGTGCAAAAAATCAATGCGGTATTTGTATGACTTATGTACCGCTGCATGGATGTCTGAACCAAAAAGGCAAAAACTGTTGCAATAAGAGAACAGACCAATAGCGGCATTAGGAGGTGTGGATACCACACAAACACCTCTTTGCCTCGAGCAAACGCCACGGTATAACTGAGCAAAGCAACTGTTCCCAATTGCACAACCGTCAGCCAGTAGTAATCACTATGACGAACAGCCTGGCCCGTACAAATCAGATGCAGGGACACGCATACTGCGCAGAGAGCTGCCAGCATATCGCCATAGTTAATGTGCCATGACCCGCCACCACAGAGAAGTAACAGCCCTATCACCGCCAATGCCACCGCCATCTTGACACGGGATGACACACGGAATTTCAGAAAAACCGCCGCAAATATCGGGACCATCACAACGTTCAAGCCGGTCAGAAAACCGGTATTGGATGCACTCGTATATAGTAGTGCTACCGTTTGAAAAGCATATGCTCCAAAAAGGAAGACCCCCATAATGGTTCCCTGCAGTATTGCTGCACCATCAAGCCTTTTTCCTTTATATACCCCTATGGGGAGTATAAATATAAAAGCCAGCAGAAAGCGTTGGGCGAGAAAAACAAAAACATCGACACTCTCAACTGACTGTTTGACAACGGTAAAAGTCACGCCCCAGAAAAATGTCGTCGTTAGGAGCAATATGGCTGCTTTGTATCGGTTCATGATAAACATTCCATAGACAATTAGTGATATGAAAAAACAGGACTCGTCTTTGTACGCACTTACATTTTCCCTGACAAGGGAAATGTCCATTACAGGGCTTAATCAGCAACGTTTTTTTATTGACAATCACCAGCTCAATTAGATAAATACTTTCCTGTCTTACCAATTTAATTTTTATTACAACCAAAAAAAGGAGAAACATCGCATGAAATTTTTACGCTTTTTTGCAATTGCTGCACTGCTGGTCGCATCATTTACTGCAACAGCCATGGCCGCCCCCAAAAGCATTAAAGTTGCCACCGATGCCACTTGGCCTCCAATGGAAATGGTTGATGCCAATAAGCAAATTGTTGGCTATGATATTGACTTCCTTAACGCTGTAGCCAAAGAGCTCAAGATTGCCGTTGAGTTCAAGAACACCGCTTGGGACGGCATTTTTGCCGGTCTTGATTCCGGTCAGTACGATGCCATTATCTCTTCGGTAACCATCACCGACGAGCGCAAAGCAAAATACGACTTTACCGACGAATATACCAGCATTGGCCAGATCCTGGTTGTACCTAAAACCGACAAAACAGCTAAAACCATCGCAGATTTGAAGGGTAAAAAGGTCGGCTCACAGATCGGCACCACCGGCACAATGGAAGTAAAAAAAGTTGTCGGCGTTGAATCTAAAACCTACGACGAAATCGGTCTCGCCTTTGAAGACATGGCTGCTGGACGAATCTCCGGCGTTGTCTGTGACGAACCAGTCGCCGCCCACTTTGCCCTGCAGAAAAAAGAGTACAAAGAAAAATTCAAAATCGTCGGCAAGTCGTTCACCAAAGAGGGATACGGCATTGTTGTTAAAAAGGGCAACAAAGAGCTTGTTGACCTCCTCAACAAAGGCATCAAAGCGATAAAAGCCAAAAAACTTGACGCAAAGATCCATACCAAATGGGTTAAATAAATCAGCCTGCAGGGCGGGAAGCGATATACTCCTCCCGCCCTGCACCTCCCTATGCTCGAAAGTCATTCATCACAACCCCCGATAGAAGTAGGCGACGGAGCTGCCATCCCTCACAAAAGTGATGCAGGCCTGTTTACAGCCTGGCGTATCGCTTTTTTTGGCGCGATCGTACTCTGCCTCTTTCTGGCCTTTGGCCGTCCCGACCAGTACATGGCAATCTTCATGTTCATCCCGGACGGCATCCTGGTCACCTTCAAGGTTACGGTGGGAGCGATCCTACTGGCGATCGTTTTCGGATTAATCGCCGGACTTGGCAGGCTGTCAGGCAACCGCCTTATAAACGGGACCGCATCGCTGTATGTCGAAGTAATCCGGGGCGTCCCGCTGCTGGTGCAGCTCTTTTACATCTACTATGCACTTGGCCGCTTCGTTAAGATTCCGGATATTCTGAGTGCCATAATTGCCATGGCGTTTTGTTACGGCGCCTACATGGCTGAAATATTCCGGGCCGGCATCCAGTCTATTCCCAAAGGGCAGATGGAGGCCGCACTTTCCCTTGGCATGTCCCGCAGACAGGCCATGAGTGAAGTCATTCTCCCCCAGGCCTTCAAGGTTGTACTGCCGCCGATCGGCAATGAATTCATCGCCCTGCTGAAAGACTCATCGCTTGTTTCAATACTGGCCGTGTCCGACCTCCTGCGCCGTGGACGTGAGTACGCCTCGGAAACGTTCAACTATTTTGAAACCTACACCGTCATTGCTCTGATCTACCTGATTTTGACCCTCTTCTTTTCGAAACTGATCAGCCTCATGGAGGAACGACTCAATGACGGCCGTTAACCGCCCCATGATTGAAGTTTCCGGAGTGTCAAAGTACTTCGGCTCCTTCCGGGCCTTGAGTGATATCTCCTTCAACGTCAGTGACGGTGAGAAGGTTGTTATCATCGGTCCCAGCGGTTCGGGCAAAAGCACCATTCTCCGTTCCATAAACTGCCTTGAAACCATCGATCGCGGCCGCATAACCGTCGGCGGTATGGATATCAGCGATCCGAACATCAACATCTGCAAAGTACGTGAAGAGGTCGGCATGGTCTTCCAGTCCTTTAACCTCTTCCCACACAAAACCGTGCTTGAGAACCTGACTCTCGCCCAGACCGTCGTCCGGAAACGGAGTAAAAAAGACGCCGAACAAATTGCCATGGATCTTCTGCACAAGGTCAACATCGCCGAAAAAGCGGATGCCTACCCTGCCAAACTGTCCGGTGGACAGCAGCAGCGTGTTGCCATCGCACGTTCACTGGCCATGAATCCCAAGGCGATACTGTTTGATGAACCGACCTCAGCGCTTGACCCCGAGATGATCGGCGAAGTGCTTGATGTTATGAAAACCCTGGCGATCGAAGGAATGACGATGGTTGTTGTCACCCACGAAATGGGCTTTGCACGTGAAGTGGCAGACCGGGTGATCTTTATGGATCACGGCAAGATTGTTGAAGAAGGAACCCCGGAGCACTTTTTCACCGCTCCGAGCCATGAACGGGCAAAGTTATTTTTAAGTCAGATTTTGTAGCTTTCGCCAGTGGCGAAAGTAATTACCATGCAGGACAAAACACCACAGGAGGTAACACATGAAGAGCAGTAAAGTAATGGCAGCGCTTGTATCATTAGGCCTCGCCGCAGCAGTAGCCACTCCGGCAATGGCGCTGGAGAATCAGTTCAGCGGTTCGTTCCTGTCGTTCTACGACGTTTCGAACTACAGTGCCGCAGGTAATGACGGTTACCAGAAAAACTTCGACAAAAATTTTACCGGCCTAGACAAAAATGCGCCTACTGAAAACTACTTCGTGCAGCGCGTACGCCTCGGTTACACAGCAAAAGTGACTGAAGATGTAAAGTTGGTAACAAAGTTTGAGCTGGATTACAACTTCTGGGGCAATAATGCATATGGTAATACCCGTGGTGGTGGTGGTGCTATCGGTGCAGACGGGATCAACCTAGAGACCAAAAACCTGTATCTGGACCTTAATGTCGCAAAGTCTACCAATGTAAAAGTTGGTATGCAGCCTTACAATGACTCTTTTAAAGGAATCATTTTCGATGCCGACATGGCGGGCGTACTCCTCTCCCATGAATATGATAAAGCTGCTGTTACCGCAGGCTTTTTCAGGTTTAATGACAGCTATACTAAAACAATTGGCAAAAATACTCAGGACATGTTCTCTCTTGATGGTAAGTACAGCATTTCTAAAGACCTGAAGGTCGGTGCAGCATATTACTACATCTACGACAATCGTGCAGAAGACCTCGTCGCGGGCATTTCCCCCGCAAAAGTTCACACACTTGGCCTTAATGCTGAAGGTAATATCGGCCCAGTATCCCTTTCCGGTTTTGCCATGGCACAGTTTGGCGATCGTGCTAAATCAGTTGAAGCAAAAGGCTATGCTTTCAACGTGGGCGCAAAAATGCCGGTAGGTACCGGGACGGCACGTGCCGAATTACTCTATGCCGCTGGTGGGAAAAATTCACTGTATGTTCCTGCGATCGGCGAAGGTGGTGCCTTCTACGACAATGAAATGATCATCCTCAGCAGAGATAAGAATACTACCACGATCGACAACGCCATCGTCTTTGATGTGAACAACTACGACCAGGGTGTATTCTTCGGTTCAATCGGTTATGATCATACGTTCACCCCAAAGCTGTCAGGCAGTGTCAATGTAGGCTTTGCGGCTGTTGCTGAAAAAGAAACCGCTTTCGCTCACGATAGCAGCTACCTCGGCACAGAGGTCAATTTTGAAACCAATTACAAGCTCATGCCTGCTGTAACAGTTGGTGCTCGGGCCGGTTACGTTTTTCTTGGAGACTACTTCAAGTCTTCTCCAACTCTTGACAACCCCTACGACATCAAGCTGATCGCCAAGCTTGCGTTTTAATTCCTGTTTCATGACCTTCGGGGCCTCACCGCCCCGAAGGTCTTTTGTTGATTCCGCCTGGCTATTCACAAAAATGCACCACACCCCACAAGGAAGGAGACGAACATGAGCTTTAAAAAGAGTACCGTACTGTTGCTGTCCGCTGTATTGGCCCTGTCTGTAACTGCCGGATGCAAAAAGAAAGAAGGGGCTCCCGCCGACGCACCAAAAGCTGCCGCTGACACCATCAAAATCGGTTTCCTTGGCGCTCTGACCGGTGATGTTGCCATGTTCGGCAAACCAACGCTGGAAGGGATGAAAATGGCTGCTGAAGAACTCAACGCAGCTGGCGGAGTTCTTGGCAAGAAAATCGAAATCGTTGAAGCCGATAACCGCGGCGACAAGCAGGAAGGCGCTTCCGTCACCCAGAAACTCATCAGCCGCGACAACGTAATCGCCATCGTCGGCGATCCGACCACCGGCATTACCAAAGTTGCCGCCCCGATCGCCCAGAAAGCTCAGGTAGTTCTCCTTTCTGCCGGCGCCACCGGCCCCGGCGTTGTGGAAAACGGTGACTTCATCTTCCGCAACACACTGCTCGACAGCGTCGCTATCCCGGCCTGTATCGACTTCTTTGCCAACGACCTGAAATACAAAAAAGTCGCTATCATCACCTCTGACAACAACGACTACAGCGTTGGCTTCTCCCAGACCTTCCGTGATGCTGCCAAAGGCAAAGGGATCACCATTGTTGCCGATGAGAAAATCAAAGACGGCGATAAGGATTTCAGCGGCCAGGTTACCAACATCAAAGCCAAAAAGCCTGATGTAATCTTCTTCTCCGGTTACTACACCGAAGGCGCCCTGATCATGAAAGAAGCCCGCAAGCAGGGTGTTAAAGCCAATATGTTCGGCGGCGACGGCCTCTTCTCTCCTGAATTCATCAAACTTGGCGGTTCTGCCGTTGAAGGCTCCATGTCAGCACTCGGCTTCTCCCCTGAGCAGGCTTCCCCTGAAACCGCAAAATTCATCGAATCTTTCAAAAAGAAGTTTGCCGACCAGCTGCCCGGCCTGTTTGATGCCCAGGGCTATGACGGCGTCATGATGATCGCTGATGCCATCAAACGCGCCAACAGCGCAGATCCCAAAGTATTCAAAGCTGCTGTTGCCCAGACCAAGAACTTCAAGGGTGTGTCCGGTACCATCACCATTCGTGATAACCGTGAACCTATCAAGTCACCGCTCTGCCTGTTGGCAGTGAAAGATGGCAAGTTCGCCCTGAAAGCCAAAGTACCGGTCAAAATGGACTAATCGCAAGCCGTATTACCAAGCGGCGTCGGTTTCTGCCGGCGCCGCTTTTTTTTGAGAGCATTCAATGAACAAGAGCGGATCGCACGGCGTACTCCTAATCCTCCTGGCGGCGATCCTTTGGGGCACCACCGGCACATCACAGGCATTGGCGCCTTCCGGCGCACACCCCCTGACCATCGGCGCCCTGCGGTTGGCGGTGGGCGGCGGTGCATTGCTGCTGCTTGCCGTGGTCCGTGGACAAATCACGCGCAGCAGTTTTCAGCAGCCGGGCATTACACTGCTGGCCGCACTTCTGGTGGCCGCTTACCAACTCTCGTTTTTCAAGGCGGTGGAAGCAACCGGTGTAGCCGTCGGCACAATTGTGGCAATCGGCAGCGGACCGCTCTTTGCCGGGTTGCTGGCATTCCTGATCCATAAGGAACACCCGGACCGCCGCTGGTTGATCGCAACGGCATTTGCCGTTACCGGGTTACTGGTGTTATTTATACCGTCACCCGGCAGCGTGTCACAGATTACCTTGTCAGGCGTTCTATTGGCCCTTGTTGCCGGTGCGTCATACGCCGGCTACGCTCTCTCCATCAAATACCTTCTTCCGGGAAATTCATCCGAAGCGGTCATTGCCTTGGTCTTCACACTGGGGGGAATTTTGCTCGCTCCGTTCCTGTTCAACGCCGATCTGGCCTGGGCAGTAAAACCGGGTGGTCTGACGGTGATTCTGCATCTGGGACTGATCACCACCGCACTGGCATATACACTCTTTGCCCGCGGCCTGCGCACCGTCCCCGCCGTCCATGCGGTGACCCTGTCACTGGCAGAACCACTGACTGCGGCGACCCTCGGTGTTATTGTCTTGAAAGAACGGCCAACCTTTACGGCTGTTTTCGGCATGATGCTGGTTTTAGGCGGTCTGGTCGTGCTTGCCACAGCCCGTCCAGAAAAGAACCGGGACGATACGAGCCCCTGATCCGTCAGCGGCATTGTCATTTTTGACAGATACGTGTACAGTCCGCCCCTGTGTAAACGCTGCACCGGCAGTTGATTCACATCTTTAACGAGGAGTCCTGCATGTTTCTCCAGCAACTGATTAACGGCGTCGCCCTGGGAAGCACCTATGCGCTGATTGCACTGGGCTATACCATGGTCTATGGCATCATCACCCTGATCAACTTTGCCCATGGCGAAATCTATATGGTAGGGGCATTTGTTGGTCTGTTTGCCACATCCATATTCAAGCTGAATTTCCTCGTAGCCATGCTGATTGCCATGGTGGTCTGCGTACTTCTTGGCGTCTTCGTCGAGCGGATCGCCTATCGTCCGCTCCGGAAATCGTCACGCCTGTCGGCACTCATATCGGCAATCGGCGTATCCATCTTCCTGTCTACCCTCGCCCAGATGCTTTTTGGCGCCAATGCCAAGGGGTATCCGGAAGGGGTTTTTCCGGTGAAGCAGATTCACATCGGCTCTGCAGAGATCTCCACGCTCCAGCTCCTGATCATCGCCATTTCGGCCATTTTGATGATCTCCCTTGAGTTCATCGTCCATAAGACCAAGATCGGCAAGGCGATGCGCGCGACCTCCGAGGATTACAACACCGCAGCCCTGATGGGTATAAACGTGAACATGGTTATATCCTTTACCTTTGCGCTTGGTTCGGCCCTGGCCGCCGCAGGCGGTGTGCTGGTCGGAATCCTCTTCAACGCCGTCTCCTTCAACATGGGATTGATGGCCGGCTTGAAAGCATTTGCCGCTGCGGTACTGGGTGGGATCGGCTCCATTCCCGGTGCCATGCTGGGCGGATTGTTGCTGGGTGTCACCGAAGTCGGCGGGGTCGCCATCGGCTTCTCGTCGTACCGGGATGCCATTGCATTTGCCATTCTGGTGCTGGTGCTCCTGGTAAAGCCGACCGGGCTGTTGGGACGAAAAATTCAGAAAAAAGTATAGCGTTACGAATTATTTGAATCCGGAGTTATCACATGGGTGATTTTTTACTACTGCTGACGGGGAGCATTAACCCCTACTACCTGCAGATCATCGTCAATATCGGTATCGGCATAATACTGGCGCTCGGCCTGAACGTCATCACCGGTCTGACCGGGCAGCTCTCACTGGGACACGCCGCCTTCATGAGCATCGGCGCCTTCACCAGCGCCCTGCTCACCATCAAGCTTGGCATGCCGTTCTTTGCCAATCTGGTGCTGACCGGATTCATTACCGCCGGTGTCGCCGCCCTGATCGGCCTGCCCATTCTGCGCCTGACCGGAGATTACCTGGCGATCTGCACGCTTGGTTTTGCCGAGATCGTCAAAGTTGTTTTCCTGAATCTCGACATCACCAACAAGGCTCTCGGCCTCACGGTTCCGAGCGCAATTACAGCGGTTCCCATGCCGATCGTCGTCTGGCTGGTCGTGCTGCTGACCATCATCTGTGTCACATTCATTCACAGTTCCCGCTTCGGCAGGGCGCTTATGGCGGTCAGAGGCGATGAAATAGCGGCGGAGGCCATGGGGATAAACGTAACGCTCTACAAAGTCCAGTCCTTTGCCATCGGCGCGTTTCTGGCCGGTGTCGGCGGTGGTCTGTACGCCCACTTCATGGGGTACATCAATCCCTCCGATTTTGGTTTTCTTAAATCGGTCGATATTCTCAGCATGATTGTTCTCGGCGGACTGGGCAGTATTACCGGCAGTGTTATCGGAGCATCCATCCTGTCGGCAGCTCCGGAGTTTTTACGTTTTATGGCCTCATACCGCATGCTGGTCTACGGCGGTCTGCTGGTCTGTATGATGATCTTCCGTCCCAACGGCTTGATGGGGGGGATCAATTTCACCTCTCTGGTACTCCGTACATTGGGGCGCAAGCCGCACCTGAAAACAATCATGGAACAAAAAACTGCTGAAACATCGGGACCCTGCAATGGCGATACTTGAACTTAAAAACGTAACAATCCGATTTGGCGGCCTGGTGGCTGTCAACGACGTTAACCTGACGGTGGAGAAGGGGACTATCCAGGCGCTGATCGGCCCGAACGGCGCAGGCAAAAGCACCCTCTTCAACCTGATAACCGGCATCTATCGGCCGACCAGCGGTTCCATCCACTTCAAGGATCGCTCCGTCAGCGGCACACCGACCTTCAAAATAGCGGCCGCCGGCATCGGCCGGACCTTCCAGAACATCAGGCTGTTCACCGATCTGACGGTGCTGGATAACATTTTGATCGGCGCCCATAGTCGCGGCCGGTGGAATCTGACAGGCGCCCTGATGAAGTTCACCCCCTGGGTACGAAAAGAAGAGGGGAAACTGCTGAATCTGGCCAAAGAGTGCCTGCAGATGGTCGACCTTTCCTACCGTGCGTTCGAGCTGGCGGGCAATCTCCCCTATGGTGAACAGCGCCGCCTTGAAATTGCCCGCGCCCTGGCGCTCCAGCCGGACCTGCTCCTTCTCGATGAACCGGCAGCCGGCATGAACCCCCAGGAAAAGGCCGAGCTTATGGCCATGGTCCAGCGTATCCGCGCCACCGGCATTACCGTTTTTCTGGTCGAGCACGACATGAAATTCGTTATGGGAATCTCCGACCGGATTGCCGTACTGGACTACGGCGAGAAAATTGCCGAAGGGGCGCCGGATGAAATCCGCAAGAATCCCAAGGTAATTGAAGCATATCTCGGAAAGGGGGCTGCCGATGCTCACGATTGATCAACTCTACGTCAACTATGGCGCCATCAAGGCGCTGAAAAGCATCTCCTGCCGGGTTGACCAGGGGGAAATCGTTGCTCTGATCGGCGCCAACGGGGCCGGTAAAACGACCATCCTCAATGCCATTTCCGGCATAGTTCCGATACTTTCCGGCACGGTCACCTTTCTTGACGAAACGATCAGCGGAATCCCGCCCCATGAGATTGTGAAGCGCGGGATTTCACAGGTTCCCGAAGGGAGGCGCGTTTTTGCCAATATGTCTGTCCTGGAGAACCTGGAGATGGGCGCGTATACCCGCACCGACAACAGCGCGATCCTGCAGGACATCGATCAGGTTTTTGTCCGCTTCCCGCGCCTCGCCGAGCGGAAGAAACAGCTGGCTAAAACCCTCTCCGGCGGCGAACAGCAGATGCTTGCCATGGGGCGGGCCCTGATGTCACGCCCCAAGCTGTTACTGCTCGATGAACCGTCCATGGGACTTGCACCGATGCTGGTAGCGCAGATCTTTGCCATCATCCAGGAGATCAATGCCAGCGGCACAACCATCATGCTGGTGGAGCAGAACGCCAACATGGCACTCTCCATTGCCAATCGTGCCTATGTGCTTGAAACCGGCGAGGTTGTCCTCCAGGGGGCGGCACGCGAACTGGCGGCAAATCCGGAAGTCCGTAAAGCGTATCTGGGGGAGTAATCCCCCTGATTTAATTCTTTTTCAGCAAAAAGGACCACCAGCCCGTGAGCAGCAAACCGATCGTAAACCCCTATCTGGCGGTGCTGGTAGGGGTTTTTGCAGTTTCATTCTCCGCCCTCTTTGTCAGACTCACGACCGCACCGGCCTTGATGATCGCCACCTATCGTCTGCTGATTACCTTCGTTGTGCTTACCCCCTACGCCCTGGTGCGCCACCGGCACGAGCTGGCAGCTCTGTCATGGCGTGAGCGCGGCCTTGCCGCAGCCAGCGGCCTCTGCCTCGCGCTCCATTTTGTCACCTGGTTTACCTCTCTTCGCTATACCAGCGTTGCCAGTTCGGTTGTGCTGGTGACCACCCAGCCGATTTTCGTGGTGCTCGGTTCCTGGATATTCTTCAGAGAAAAAATCAGCCGCATGGCCATGATGGGAGGAGGGTTGGCTCTGGTGGGGAGTTTCATCATCGGTGCGTCCGATTTCCAGATCGGCAGGGACGCATTCTGGGGAGACCTGCTGGCCCTGACAGCTGCCATTCTCGTTTCCGGTTACCTTTTGATCGGACGGCGCATGAGAAGCGATGTCGCTCTGCCGGTCTACACCTTCTACACCTACGGCAGCAGCGCGGCGGTTCTTGTGGTTGCAAGCCTGGCGACCGGGACCCCGTTTGCACCCTACCCGGCACATGACTGGCTTATTTTCTGCGCCCTCGCGGTTGTCTGCACCGTCATCGGCCACACCGTCTTCAACTGGGTGCTCCGCTATGTCCAGGCATCGGTTGTCTCAGTCAGCGTCCTGGGCGAGCCGCTGGGGGCCATCCTGTGGGCTTCGATTTTTCTGCGGGAATTTCCCACGCTTCGCCAGTTCATCGGTGCCTGCTTTATCTTCGGCGGCCTGTTTATCTTCACCCGGTTTTCTGCAGGCAGCGAAGCTGCTGCCACTGCAGCCCATGACTGATCGCCGTAGGGAGCAGAGAGCATGGTGAGCCACGTGCGGGAAAAAACAGCTGATCAGAAAAAGGGGGCGGCAGGACTCGCCTATGGGATTCCGGCCTATCTGATCTGGGGTTTTTTTCCGGTTTACTTTAAGGCGCTTTCCGGAGTACCGGCCCTGCAGATTCTGTGTCACCGGATTGTCTGGTCGGTTCTGTTCCTCTGGGTGATCATTGGTGTGCGGGGACGCGGGGGGATGATACGTGCTGCACTGCATGACCGGCGTGCGCTAACACTGCTGACTGTTTCGGCCCTCCTGATAGCAACCAACTGGCTGGTGTTCATAATCGCCGTCGGACATGCCCAGGTCATCCAATCCAGTCTCGGCTATTTCATGACTCCGTTTGTCAGTGTACTGCTCGGCTTTCTTTTTTTTCAGGAGCGCCTGCGCCGCCTGCAGCTGTTCAGCCTGGTCCTGGCAGCGGTTGGAGTACTGCTGCTGACGTTTCAGTACGGGAGTGTTCCCTGGACAGCGATCATTCTTGCTGTGACTTTCGGCTCCTATGGCCTATTTCGTAAGGTCGTCGCGGTTGACTCCCTGACCGGCCTGACGATTGAAACCCTGCTGCTCGGCCCGGCAGCACTCGGTTACCTGTTCTTCGTTTCCTGGCAAGGAACCAGCGCGATCTCTACCGCACCACCACAAACGGTCACCCTGCTGGTGCTGGCCGGTGTGGCAACCGCCGTGCCGCTGCTGCTGTTCGCCTCGGCTGCCCGCCGTCTCCGCCTTGCCACCATCGGCTTTCTTCAGTACATCACCCCTACCCTTCACTTCCTGTTGGCAGTGCTGCTGTACAAGGAACCGTTTACCTCGGAGCATCTGACCAGTTTTATCTGCATCTGGGGGGGACTCTGCTGTTATTCCTACGATGCCTGGCGGGGAGTACTGACAGCCAGACGGGATTCCGTTTAATCGTGAGAGTCTTGCATTCTCCCCCACCCTAACCCTCCCCCGCCAGGGGGGAGTGGACCTTTTTGGACTTTTGCAAGAACCTCTCGCTTCTCCGGCTTACTGGGCCCCTTTTTGTTCCATATATCTGTTGAACCGGCTGACATGGGATTGTGCAACAGCCCGTGCCTGATCACCATCGTGTGCTTCCACCGCCGCTACGATGGCGCACAGATCGGCAAAGTTTTCCTTCAGTAGCGCCTCTTCACGGGGCAGGTATTTGACGTAGTAGGTGTGGATGTTGACATACAGGCTCTGCAGCACCGTCAGGAACAGCAGATTGCCGCTCATTCTGGCCAGCGCCAGGTGCAGCTGTTCGTCAATGCGGATAAACGCATCCCACCCTGAAGGTCCCAGATTAAGCTGCCCCTCCGCTTCCAGCAGCAGCGCCCGCAACAATGCAATGTCATCCGCTCCGGCACGCTGTGCCGCCAATGCCGACACCCCCCCCTCCATCTCTTCCCGAAACTCTGCCAGATTCTGGAGCGAGACCGCACAGTTCCTGATGAGCAGGCCGAGATTTTCGCTGAGGTTATCGCTGTTCACCTCGCGCACCATGGAGCCGCCCGCAACCCCGGTTCGGATCTCGATCAGCCCCTTCTGCTCCAGCACCCGTAACGCTTCCCGCAGAGTGCCACGGCTAATGGCAAATTTTTCCTTCAGCTCCCGTTCCGCCGGAAGCAGACTGCCGGCTTTGAGGTTGCCGGTCATGATGGCTTCCTGAATCTGGTCCACCACATCCTGATACGCCTTGCTCTGTTTTACCTGTTTGAACATACCTATCCCCTTTTCAATGGTTGCACCATCATACCATCCAGAACTCCCCCTTACAAGATTTAGCGGAAGTTGGAGATTTTGCAGGAATTGCTTGACTTGTTCAGGCATTTTAGCGTTAATGGTTTAACCATTCACAGCAAGCGCCATTCAACTACGCAGTCATCGGAAAGGAACCGCCATGGAACCAGCACTCAACACGAAAATTGTCAGCCGCGGCAAAGAGTTTTTTGCCTCCATTTCCGGAGAAAAACCGTCACTCTTTAACAAAGGGGCCTGGATGGGCAAGGTCATGGACTGGAGCATGAAGAACGAACAGTTCAAGATCCAGATGTTCCGCTTTGTGGATGCCTTCCCCTCCCTGACAACATCCAAACTGCTGACCGACCACATCCGTGAATACTTCGGCGAAGAGAAGGATATGCCGCCGGTTCTCCAGACCGGAGCAAAAATGGCCGGCATGCTCGGCTCCCTCGGCGGAGCGGTGCTGAACAAGGTCATCTCGGCTAATATCCAGGAGATGGCCCGCCAGTTCATTGTCGGGGAGAACACCAAAGAAGCGGTAAAAAACATCGAACGGCTGCGCAAAGACGGCTTTGCCGCTGTTGTTGATGTTCTGGGAGAGGCAACCCTGACCGAACAGGAAGCTGACGAATATGTTGCCACCTATCTGGACGTTCTTGAAACCCTGAAGAAGGAGCAGCAGGACTGGAAAGGGCTGCGGGGAACAGGGGGAGACGATCATCTAGATTGGGGCCATGCACCAAAAGTCAACGTTGCCGTAAAACCGACCGCACTGTTTGCTCTGGCCAATCCGCAGGACTTTGAAGGGTCGGTCCAGGCGATGCTGAAACAGTTGCGCCGTATTGCCGAGCGGGTTGTTGAACTGGGCGGTTTCCTCTGCATCGACATGGAATCCTACCGCCATAAAGGGATTATCATCGAGCTGTACAAGCGCCTCAAACTGGAATACCGGGACTACCCGCATATCGGAATCGTTCTGCAGGCGTACCTGAAAGATAACGATCATGACCTGGCTGATCTGCTGGAATGGGCTGAAGATCACAACACGCCGATTTCGGTCCGTTTGGTAAAAGGCGCCTACTGGGATTATGAAACGGTCAAGGCGAAGCAGAATGGCTGGGCGGTTCCGGTCTGGACGGTCAAGGCGGAAAGTGACGCCGCCTTTGAACGGCAGGCCCGCATGATACTGGAAAAACAGCACATCTGCCACTTTGCCTGCGCCTCACACAACATCCGAACCATCTCGGCCGTACTGGAAATAGCGGCAGAACTGAAGGTACCCGAATCGCGCTACGAGTTCCAGGTGTTGTACGGCATGGCCGAACCGGTCCGGAAGGGGATTCTGAAAGTGGCTGGCCGGGTTCGTCTCTATGCCCCCTACGGCAACATGGTGCCGGGCATGGGCTACCTGGTGCGGCGGCTGCTGGAAAACACCGCCAACGAATCGTTCCTCCGCCAGAGCTTTGCCGAGGACGCCCAGATCGACCGCCTGCTGGAAGATCCCGCCGTCACAGCCGTACGCGAGCGGGCCGCACGTTCTGAAAAACGGCGCCCCGCTGCCACGGGGCCTGGCGGGCTGCCCCGCTTCTCCAACGAAGCGATGGTGGATTTTACCCGCCCTGACCACCGCGCAGAATTTCCAAAAGTTCTGGCTAAAGTGCGTTCGGCTGCGGGCAGAAACTACCCGCTCTATATCGACGGCAGGGAGGTTCTCACCCGGGAGCTCTTTGATACCGTCAATCCGAACAAGCCGGGTGAACTGCTCGGCAAGATCTCACAGGCGGGTGTGGAAGAGGTGTCCCTGGCCATCGCAGCGGCAAAGAAAGCGTTCCCGGCCTGGCGCGACACATCACCGCGCGACCGGGCGAACTATCTGCTGAAAAGTGCCGAAATCGCCCGCAAGCGGCTCTTTGAACTGTCTGCCTGGCAGGTACTGGAGATCGGCAAACAGTGGGATCAGGCCTATGCTGACGTCACCGAGGCGATCGACTTCCTCGAATATTACGCCCGGGAAATGCTCCGTTACGGAGAGCCGCAGCGAATCGGCAACGCACCTGGCGAAATCAACCACTACTTTTATGAACCAAAGGGAATCGCAGCGGTTATCTCCCCCTGGAACTTTCCGTTGGCAATCAGCCTGGGAATGGCCGCAGCAGCAATCGTAACCGGCAACACGGTGATATTCAAACCGTCGAATATTACCGGCATCATCGGCTGGAACCTTGTGGAGATCTTCCGGGAGGCCGGCCTGCCGGCAGGGGTATTCAACTATATTCCAGGTAAGGGCTCCCTTATCGGCGACTATATGGTTGACCACCCGGATGTTTCGCTGATCGCCTTCACCGGCTCGGTTGAAACCGGCCTGCGCATTATCGACCGGGCCGCCAAAGTCCACCCCGGTCAGCAAAACGTCAAAAAAATCATCTCCGAGATGGGGGGGAAAAACGCCATCATCATTGATGACGATGCCGACCTGGATGAAGCGGTGCCGCACGTACTCTATTCGGCGTTCGCTTTCCAGGGGCAAAAATGTTCAGCCTGTTCCCGCGTCATCGTGCTGGACTCCGTCTACGATAAATTTATCGACCGTCTGGTAAAGGCTGCCAGGGTCTATCAGGTCGGGCCGTCGGAAGATCCGACCTATTCCATGGGAGCCGTCTCGGATGCGTCAGCGCAGAAGAACATTCTGGAATATATCAAGGTCGGTTCGGAGGAAGGCAGACTGCTCTACTCAAGTCCGATCCCTGCCGGTGAAGGCTACTGGGTACCGCTGACAATCATCGACGGCATCACCCCCCAGCACCGTATCGCCCAGGAAGAAATATTCGGACCGGTGCTTGCCGTCATGAGGGCAAAAGATTTCAGTCAGGCCATCGAGTGGGCCAACTCCACCAGCTTCGCCCTGACCGGCGGCATCTTCAGCCGCAGCCCCGAGCACCTTGTCCGGGCGCGGCGAGAATTCAGGGTCGGCAATCTCTACATCAACCGGAACAATACCGGGGCACTGGTTGATCGCCAGCCGTTCGGCGGTTCGCGCATGTCAGGGGTCGGCACCAAAGCGGGCGGACCTGACTATCTCCTGCACTTCATGGACCCGAGGGTCGTGACGGAGAACACCATGCGACGCGGTTTTGCGCCGATTGAAGAGGATGATGACTGGGTTGAATAAACGGCGGGAAAGACGAACTGCAAAGAGAGGCACGGGCAACCGTGCCTCTCTTTGTATATTCAGTGGGGATGGTACAAAGACAATAGGAGCGTACTGTTATGGGCGTGCTGTCAGCTTGACATTAAGAATGATCGACAGCAGCACGATCGTCATACCGAGCGCCTGCAGGGGAGCTATGTGTTCTTTCAGCACAATGGCAATGCAGACCAGGGAAAGGATCGGCACCAGAAGAGCACAATTGGATGAGCGCCCGGTCGGGATCATCCGGAGCGCCCGGTTCCAGAAGATAAAGGCCACCGCCGTGGGAAAAATCCCCAGATATGCCACCAGCAGCATATCCGACCCGGAAATTGACCACTGCATGGGGTAGAAGGGCAGGAGACAGAGCAGGAAGAGGAGGCCGAACAGGTTGAGCAGAAACATACCGGCGGTCACAGAGAAGCTGGTGTGCTTGATCAGCACACAGAACAGGGCAAAGCTGCAGGCGGTGCCGAGTCCCACCACCACACCGGCAGAGATACGCACGTCCCCCACACCGCCGCCGGCAGAGACCAGCACGCAGACCCCGGCAAAACCAAGAACGACACAGCAGAGCGCCCGCCAGTCAGTTTTTTCCCGAAAGAGAAGCCACGACAACGGCAGCATCAGCAGCGGATAGGTATAGTGCAGAATAACCGCCTGACTGGCCGGAATATATTCGTATGTTTTTAGGCAGAGGATCTGCTGGATACCAAGCCCGATAGCGCCCGCCAGGGGAAAAAACAGCGGCCGCTGGCGAAGCTCGGAAACAATCAGGGCCGCTTGCCGCTCACGGAGGAGAAAAGCGAAGAGCGCACCGCAGCCCCACATCCCCATCCAGACAACGACAGAGAAACTGCTCATGCGGGTTACCGCCACCTTGAAGGCGGTACCCAGCGAGGCAAACATGGCCACCGCCAGCAGAGCATATACTGTTCCTTTACCTGATTCTGTCATGCCCGATTTCCCCACTAACAGACGGCGAACCTGACGGCCGGCTTCCGCTCCGATTCCCGCGTAACGCCGCACGGTTCGTGTACTGGTGCCAGATTACAGACGGCTGCCTGCAGCGCCTCAGCCACAGCGAACTGTCCGGCAGCAAGGGCAAAACTGCGGCCGGCGGTGAGCAGATAATCCCGGCTGTCACCGCAGGTCAGCCAGACTGCGCCGCCTATGCACCGAAGAATGACGCCATTTTTTTCCCCTTCCAACCGTATCAGTTCTCCCTGAGCAAGACAACATTCCATAATACTTTCTCCTTCATTTTAGCGATGATGGCATACTACACCGCTCGCAACAACAAAAACAGATACAGAAAATCTGTTTTGTAACCATTACAGTTTTGTGTTATCACAATTGTACCCATCAAAAGGGGCGGCAACTGTATCTGCCGAAATCACGCACGCGGGTATATCCTATGACCATGACAACCGGAGAAAGAAAAATTGGCGGTGGTTCCCCGCTCTACGAGCAGGTTGCCGGAGAAGTGACCGGGCTTATTGAGCAGGGAACCTTTCGCGCTGGAGACCGGGTGCCGTCAATCCGGCAACTCAGCAAACGCTTCAATGTGAGCATTAACACGGTCATGCAGGCCTATACCCTGCTGGAGGACCAGCGTCTTATCGAAGCGCGGCCGCAGTCGGGCTATTACGTCCGAAGCCGGGTTCCGGAAATTCGGGATCCGGACCTCAGGTCGCGTTCGTTTATCACTCCGACAACCGTCACCATCAGCGAACTGTGCCAGCAGGTGATGCTCAACATGACGAACCATGACCTGCTGCCCCTTGGCAGTGCCATTCCCCATGCCAAAAATCTGCCGGTCGACAAGCTGAACCGCATTATGGCGTGCGAGGTGCGGCGATTGGGCGAACTGAGCGTTTCTTACCAGCTTGCACGCGGGTATGAGCGGTTGCGGGTACAGATCGCCCGCCGCAATCTGGTGGCGGGAATCAGCAGCGGTCCTGACGACATACTGATAACATCCGGCTGCGTCGAGGCGGTGCTGCTGGCGCTGCGGGCCGTGTGCCGGGCGGGCGACACCATCGCTGTGGAATCCCCCTTTTACTTCAATTTTTTGCAGATGATCGCCGACCTCGGTCTGAAGGCACTTGAAATTCCGTCGACACCCCGCGAGGGGATCAGCATCGAGGCGCTCCGCTATGCCATCGAACAGAGCAAAGTCAGCGCCTGCCTGATCATTTCCAACTTCGGCAACCCGCTCGGCAGCCTCATGCCGGACGAGCGGAAACGGGAACTGGTGGAACTGCTGGCCAGCCATGAAATCCCGCTGATTGAGGATGACATCTACGGAGACCTGACCTTTGGCAGCGAGCGTCCCACCACAGCCAAATCATTTGATCGCCTGGGTCTGGTAATTTACTGCTCATCGTTTTCCAAGACCATTGCGCCCGGTTATCGCGTGGGGTGGGCACTCGGCGGCCGGTATCAGGGGGAGATGGAACGCCTGAAAATGATTATGAACATTGCCGCCGCCTCCCCTTCGCAACTGGCCCTGGCGGAATTTCTTGCCAACGGCGGCTACGAGCACCATCTGCGCAGCATCCGCAAGATACACTCCCGTAACATTTCGCAATTAGCCGAGGCGGTGGCGCGCCACTTCCCCGCCGGCACGCGCATGACCCATCCAACCGGCGGCTTCATCCTCTGGGTGGAAATGCCGGTCGGCATCGACTCCATCAAGCTGTACCATCGTGCCCTGGAGCAGGGGATCAGCATCGTACCGGGGCCGCTCTTCTCACTCTCCAACAAGTACGGCAACTATGTCCGCCTGTCGGCGGCGCAGTGGGATGAACGGATTGAACAGGGGGTTGCTACGCTGGGGAAACTGGCTCATGAACTGCTGCCGGAATGATGTTTCATATTTACACGGAATAGGTATGCATGATATGTATGCCTACAGGAGGTGCATACTATGCGTGCGACACTAAACATACCTGATGAACTGTTGAAAGACGTTCAGTTGTTGAGCGGTGAGACATCAAAAACCGGCGCCATTGTTGTCGCCATGGAGGATTTTGTTCGCCGCCGCCGCATGGAATCGCTTATTGCCCTTAAGGGAAAAGTGGCTATTGAGTACGACTGGCAGCAGGCTGAGCAGGATGAACTGCTGACTGCCGAAGAGCGGGAGAAGTATCATGGCCCGTGACATGATTTTCCCGGACACCTGTGCCTGGATCGACTATTTCAATGGCCGCGATACCCCAATTGCAACATCTCTGGCACACGCTCTAAAAAATGCTGAAATCGTAACCTGCGGGGTCGTGATGTATGAACTCTTCCAGGGCGTCCGCACCAGCAGTGAGGGCGAGGCGTTGCGCGAGGCGTTCAGTTCTTTGCGCTACATTGAGATGGACAAGGGGCTCTGGCTCTCGGCCGCACAGCTGTCAGCCACCCTGAGAAAAAACGGCGTCACCATACCCTTCTCCGATATTCAGATTGCATCGGTAGCGCTCCGGCACAATCTGATCATCCTGACTGTTGACCAGCATTTTGCCCATGTTCCGGGAGTAGTGACAAAGGAATCATTCTGATGGGGGGATATGTCCGGCAAGGGCTTTCTGCCGCATGGCCGATCTGTCTCGGCTATTTTCCGATTGGCCTTTCGCTGGGGGTGCTGGCTCAAAAGGGGGGCTTGGCCCCCTGGCAGATGGCGGCCATGTCCATACTGGTCTTTGCGGGTGGTTCTCAGTTCATCGCCGTTGCCATGCTGGGGGTCGCCGCCTCACCCGTGGCAATCGTTTCCACCGTGTTTATGGTCAACCTGCGGCATCTGCTGATGAGTTCGGCCCTGTCCGTACATTTCCCCGGCGTATCCCGCCGCTTTCTGTCACTCTTCGCCTACGGCCTCACCGACGAAAGTTTTGCCGTCAACATGACCAGCTTCAATCAGGGGGGATGGCATCGTTACAGCGCCCTGACCCTCAACCATGCGGCCAACACAACCTGGATCGTCAGCACTGTAGCCGGTGTGTATCTGGGGCAGTTGGTCCCCCCCGGCGCAGCCGGAGTCGATTATGCCCTGACCGGCATGTTCATCTGCCTGCTGGTATTCCAGCTGCGCGGATTAATTTTCACCGTCACCGCCCTGATTGCAGCGCTCTGTTCCCTGGTAGCCTATCTCTGGCTGCCGGGCAACGCCTATGTGATTGTAGCGTCCTGCTGTGCGGCCACCGCCGGACTGGTTCTGAAACGCACCCTGCTGAAACGGGAGGTACCGGCATGAACAGCCGTGAGTTTCTGCTGTTGATGGCTGCCATGGGTGCAGTAACCTACCTCCCCCGCATGTTTCCGCTGGTGGCTCTGTCCGGCAGAAAATTGCCGTCCTGGTTTGCCGAGTGGCTGGAATTGATCCCGGCCGCCATCCTGAGCGCCCTCATCGCACCAACGCTGTTTACCCACGCCGACCCGCGAGTACTCACCTTTGGTAAAATAGAACTGCTGGCGGCGCTGCCGACACTGTTCTGCGCGGTCAAAACCCGCTCACTGGCCGGAACGGTGATCGTTGGTATGCTCTGTTACTGGGGATTGGGACTGGTGAAGTAACGATTGAGACCTGACCCTTTTGATTTCTTCTTTTGATTTCACTGTATGCCTTGCTTCGAATTACTATTGACTACTTTAAATATATCCTGGACTTTAGACTTCTGTAGTGATCTTTGAAAAAAGTTGCTTTGCCCGAAAAAACAGCTTGACAGCGGGGTCAAGGTCGTGGGTCGCGCGCTACTCACGTAATTGATTTTAGAAGTGAGTAGCG
>CAIOXL010000085.1 GCA_903862245.1 uncultured Geobacteraceae bacterium
CAAAGCCGCTTTGGGGCGTGCCGTAGAAGCACTCAAAAAACTGACATCGGAAGATAAGCAGTTCAAGGTATATGAAGCTGCACTTGAACGGGCGGTCATCCGTATGCAGGTTGCCGGTAAAGCTGCCCGTAAATAAATTTCGGAAAACAGGTGACAAACAAAAAGAGCGGCAGCGATGCCGCTCTTTTTGTTTGTCTGGATATTGTTCCGCAAGTTTGTTACAAACAGGTGCGCAGGTCATTACCGCTGAAGGGAGATTTGTTATGCCGCAACCAGTTGAGCTGATGCGTTACCGCTGCTATGAGATCTTTTCCCAATCAACCGGTGTTGAAATACGTACGGCTATTAAACCTAAAAACGGCTATTGACCTCGAATAAATGGTGTAACATACTGACATAGTACGTATTATACTGTCAGGAGGGCTCACCAAATGGGTGAACAGGATATTCAGGTTTTTGATAGTAGTTCACGTGTTGCCGTTGACACCTTTGCCGGTCGCATTCACATCGAATGGGATCACAATGCAGCGGTCACCCCTATGGGGCAACTACCTTTTTTCATTGAGTTTATGAAAGCGAGCGGCCTATACGACTCTTTTTTGGCTGACTGTCCGCTTTGCTATACGAGTCCGAATGCGCCGAACATCAAGGATGTCCTGGGCACGATCATCTTGTCGATTCTTGCCGGGCACAAGCGGTATTCTCACGTTACTACCATCCGCACCGATCAGGTCAATCCTGAACTCTTAGGAATGGTAGCAGTTGCCAGCGAGGACTCAGTCCGGCGGGCATTCACCCTTGTAGATGAAAAAGCTGCTACAGACTGGCTTGATCGGCACTTGGCCCAGAGTACTCGCCCTGTGCTTGGGCTTGCACCGTGGATATTGGACACAGACAACACAGTCAAACCGCTATACGGAAAACAGGAAGGGGCCGTTGTAAGCTACAATCCCAAGAAACCTGGGCGCCCTTCCCATTCGTACCACAGTTACTTCATGGCCAACACCCGCATGGCTCTTGGTGTGGAAGTGGAAGCCGGTGACAAGCATACCGGTAAACATGTTGCTGTCGGCCTCTGGAAGTATCTGGATTCATTGCCCAGAGAGCTTTGGCCGGTTTTCATCCGAGGCGACGTCTCGTTTGGTTCGGAATCTATCATGTATGAAGCAGAAGAGCGCCAGCTCCATTACTTGACCAAGCTTCGCCTGACCTCGAATGTCAAAAAACTCATCGAACGAGTGATCGCCAAAGGCGACTGGGTTGATGCAGGCCAGGGTTTCAGAGGAGCGGAAACCACACTTCGTCTTACGGGCTGGAGTAAAAGCCGAAGAGTCATCGTGCTGAAACGACCTATCCGTGGAGAGGTACTTCTGACGGATGGCCAACTCAATCTGGCATTCATCGAAACAGAAAACGGCATCAAAAAGTACGATTACCAGGTTCTGGTCACTTCACTTCCTGATGAACTACTGGCTGTTGCTCAGCATTACCGAGATCGTGGCGACTGCGAAAACTGTTTCGATGAATTGAAGAACCAGTGGGGTTGGGGCGGTTTCACCACCAAGGATCTGCATCGCTGTCGAATCATAAGCCGCCTGGTGGCTTTGGTGTACAACTGGTGGTCTCTCTATGCAAGACTGTTGAACCCTGACAAGCACCATGAGGCAACTACCAGCAGGCCGCTTATGCTTCAATCCGTTGGCAGGAAAACGACCCATGCCGGTCAGACCACCGTTACGGTCACGAGTACCCATGCAAAAGTAACTGTAGTACAGGCTGCAATGCAAGAACTGACAAGGTTTTTCAAAGAACTTACCCGTGCTGCGGAGCAGTTGGGGGTAGCTGGGAGAGTCAGCCTCATAGCGCAGAGGGCATTCAGGAAATTGTTGGCGTCGTTGCCACCTCTCCCTACACCGAAATTGCTACCATCAACCGGCTGAAACACAGCCAACCGCCGTTTTTAGGTTAATCATAATCTCATCATAAACGTCCACTTGAAGGAGAGTACCAATGTTAACAAAAGCATTCATTCCCTACCGCGGCTACTACAGCACCCCTTTTGCCAAATGGCAGGGGACCCTGGCCAATGAGAACTCCATTGCCCTTGGCGCCGCTACCACCAAACGCTTTCTTGAGAGCAAGGGGTGGGATCCGAAGGCCATCGAATACGTTCTGGTCGGCAGCACAGTCTATCAGCAGCACTGGTTCTACACGGGCCCCTGGGCCGCAGCCATGCTTGGAGCCGAAGGTTCCCCCGGTGTCCTCGTTACCCAGGCGTGCTCCACCGCCGCATTCTCGCTCTACCAGGCGG
>CAIOXL010000086.1 GCA_903862245.1 uncultured Geobacteraceae bacterium
AAGTCCGACAGACTCCTAGCCAGAAAGCACAACACACCCCCATTTTTCCTCACGTAAGGAGGGATGGGGGTGTTGTCTGGCATAGTGGTGTTGTCCGGATACAGGCTGCAACAGGAATATAAATGGCTTTCTCGTCCAAAAACAGATTCAGAAAAAAAACGTCAGGTCGCCGTACCGCTGCAATTGTGGCTCTGCTGCTCATTAGTGCCGTTGTAGCAGGGTATTTTCTATTTTCCCCGTCCCGGAAACATGCTGTGGCACCGCAAAAAGTTGAACCCTCTCTTGTCAAGCCGCCGGTGACCGCAGCTGTCGTGCCGCAGACACCAGTCACCTCTTCAACAGTAACTCCTCCTGGAGCAGATAAACAGACCGGTGAGCCGAAAAGAAGTAACATTGAAATAGAGCCAACGGAGTCTGTTTCCGGTTCACCTGCCTTGCTGGCCGTTATAATTGATGATATGGGCAGCAGCTTGGCAGAGGCACGATCGCTGGCGTCTATCAAGGTCCCGCTGACCTTTGCGATAATCCCGGGGCTGCATTCTGATGCTGAGGTCGCGGCATATGCGGCATCTAACAATATTGCAGCAATGATACACATTCCGATGCAGCCCAAGGGATGGCCGGCGCAACGGTTGGAATCAAACGGTCTGCTCGTGTCGATGGATGGAGAAGAGTTACAGGGTAGGGTCACCCGGTTTATTCAGCGGTTTCCCGGAGCGTCAGGCGCCAATAATCATATGGGTTCGGAGTTTACAGAACATGCGGAGAAAATGACGGCAGTGCTACAGGTGCTGAAAAAGAATAATCTGTTCTTTATCGACAGTGCAACGTCATCGGCGAGTACCGGTTTGAGGGTTGCGCAGCAGCTTGGAATAAAATCCGGGCGGAGAAATGTGTTTCTGGATAACGAACAGGATCAGAATTACATCCTGAATCAGCTCAAACAAGCCATAAAACTGGCCAGAAAAAACGGATCAGCAATAGCTATCTGTCACCCGCATCCGGCTACAATAAAAGCGTTGGCTTTGTCCCTCCCGGGTCTTGCCGGTCAGGGGGTAACACTTGTGCCGGCGTCACAGTTGGTCAGGTAGTCTACCCGCTTCGGCAAACAGTTTTTGCATCCGCTGAATAATTTTATACGATTCTTCATACAGAACGGCTTCCGGATTCGCCGGATCAACCGGATATATGGACAGCCAGCTTTCCTTCCTCAGTGCCCCTTCATACCCGGCTAAAGCCTCATTCAACAGCAGAAATAAACGATCATGTATGCCGTTGAACTCTCCCTCTGCAAAGCCCTGCATTTCCAGGGTTTTCTGAAGCTGCTGCTCTCCCGACATACTGAACTGGCGGTAATCAAGCCGGCATGCCTCTGAGTCAATCTGCGGCTTAAGGAACGAAACGTTTCTGGTTATTCTGTCGGTGACAAGTGCCTTGGCGGTGGTGAACGTCGGAGCTGTTTCCTGAAGGCTGTAGAGTGCTGAACAGAGCATGTTGCTGACACAGTCGCCATGCAGAAAGCCGCGGGCGGAACGGTCGGATGTTTCAAAATAGAAGCTCCGGTCATCGGGCTGTTCTGACAGCAGGGCGCCGCATATCAGGCAGCGGTCTGCCAAGCCTTCCAGGCGTGCCAGATACGACTTTTTCTTGCCGGCCTCCTTTTCAAGCAGCCAGGTGTGATAGAGACACGCCCTGGTTTCAGTGGCTGCATCCACTCCCCTGAGAATGTCCCTGGTTATTTCCTGGAACTGGCTGTGAACTTCAGTGCCGCGGGCATGAGTCAAAATAGGATAAATCTTGCCATCGGGATTTGTATTTAAGCTCTCTACTTTCGGGCTTTTTGAAATAAACGAATCCATGCAGCGATAGCCGCGATTGACAGCAATGGCGCGCAGGAGTGTTTTCTGATCCTTGAAGATTCCGTCAAATTTGATGCGTGAATCAACCAGGCAGGGGATAAGAGCAAGTGATTTTTTGTCAATACCGCGCTGGTCGAACAGCGCAAAGATGTTCTTGCAGTTATCCAGACTTGGCAGATCCTTTACGGGAATCAGAACCCGGTCGGCTGCATACAGGGCGTTCTGGGTCAGAATATTGAGATCAGGGCGCGTATCGATAATTACAATACCGGAAATGCCGGATTCAGCCAGCATGCGGGTCAGGGTCATCGGCCCTTTGAAACGCTCGTGAATATCTCCCAGTTCGGATGAGGAACGGATGTAGCCGACTCCGTATTGCCCTGTCTGGACGACTTCACCGGCTTTTGCTCCCATGAGGAGCGCGTGCACATCAGGAGCATCCAACTCTCGTTTTTGCAGTTCAAACATTTTGTCAATGGTAAAGTGGTTGTCAAAAGAGAAGAGCGTTACCGGCAGATCTTCGCGCATGGCTTTAAGATAAATGGCAAGATTGGTTGCGAGAGTCGTCTTCCCGACCCCACCTTTTTCTGAAGATATTGTGATGGTATACGGGTAGGCATGCATGGAAACGGTACCGCCATAAAGATAGATTTGGGATTGACCGTCGAAGGTCGGGCCGTGATAGTAGACAATTTGGCTTGTCGGGTCAACCGTTTGCTCGGCAGTCCTGAGAATCGGTCCTGGGCTTTGCTTGCATAATGCTCTGACTTGGTTATAATTACGCCAATATATAACCGTTGGGTCGACAACTAAAGCAGTTGAGCAGTGCCGGCCTGATAACAGCTTATGGGGGAACGTGATGCGCCTGACACCGGCAACAGAACTGGAATACCGCTGCAAGAAACTTCAGGAATACATGGTGTCAGACTCACTGGATGCGGTGATCATTGTTCAGAATGCGGACCTCTTTTATTTCACCGGTACGGTTCAAAGCGGTAATTTATACGTGCCGGCGTCCGGTCAACCGCTCTTCATGGTTCGTAAGGATGCTGGCCGAGCCCGTATGGAGTCTGGTCTCAAGGAGGTGCTGCCGTTCACTTCGCTGAGGGATATCCCGGCTCTCCTGGTGCAGTACGGATATCCGAAGCCGTGCCGTATCGGTTTAGAGATGGATGTACTGCCGGTAAATATTTTTGAGCGGTATCGCTTGCTTTACCCGAACACTGTTTTTATTGATGCTACCCCTCTGATTCGTAAGGTCAGAATGATCAAGTCTCATTATGAAATTCACCTGATGCAGGATGCTGCTGATCAGGTCGATCGGGTGTACCGCCGGGCCCGTGAGATCATACGTACCGGCATGACAGACCTTGACGTCGCGGCGGAGCTTGAATATGCAGCCCGCAAGGATGGTCATCAGGGGTTTATCCGTATGAGGGGATTCAATTCTGAAATCTGTTACGGGCAGATATTTTCCGGAACTGACAGTGCGGTGCCCGCCTATTCAGATACTCCGCTCGGGGGGATGGGGCTTAACACTTCTTTCGGGCAGGGGGCCGGTCTTAAACGAATAGAACCGCACGAACCGGTCGTTATAGATTTTGCCGGGTGTGTGGACGGCTATCTGAGCGATCAGACCCGCATATTTTCTATCGGAGCACTGCCTGATCTACTGCAGAGAGCGTATGAGGATATGAGGGAGATTCAGGCTCTTATGATGCGGACAGCAACGGTCGGCATGAGTTGGGGAGAGCTGTATGATACCTGTTTGGCAAGCGCCGTAACAATGGGGTATGCCGACAGCTTTATGGGAGCAAAAGGGGCGCAGGTCTCATTTATCGGACATGGTCTTGGTGTTGAAATAGACGAGTATCCGTTTATCGCACGCGGGTTCAGCCAGATGCCGCTGGAGGTCGGGATGGTGTTTGCGTTTGAACCTAAAGTTGTGTTCCCCGGCGAGGGTGCAATCGGTATTGAAAATACCTTTTATTTGAGTAATGAAGGACTTAAACGGCTCACCCATTCCAGTGACGATCTGGTAATTCTGGACTGATTTTTCCGACTAAAATTTTTGTTGCATTTTCCGTATACCGTCGGGTATAACTGCCGAACGAAATCGTATACAGTATGCTAAAAAGTAATCCCGTTTCTCCCCGCAATAACTGATGGATCTGATGCCAGGAAGATGAAGAGCTTTATTATCCGGGTTCGCACCCAACCACGAAAAGGAGAGTATAACATGGCCCTGAAAGACACGCTCAAGCTGAAGATCGAGGAACATCGCCCCCGTATCACCAGGCTCGTCAAAGAGTTCGGTAAAGTCATCATTGATCAGGTCAATATTGACCAGTGTATCGGTGGAGCCCGTGATATCCGTTCACTCGTAACTGATATCTCCTATCTGGATCCTCAGGAAGGGATCCGTTTCCGTGGAAAAAACATTCCTGAAACTTTTGCTGCACTGCCCAAGGCTGCCGGTTCTGCCTATCCTACCGTAGAGTCTTTCTGGTATTTCCTGCTGACCGGCGAAGTGCCGACCGATGCACAGGTTGCAGAAGTTGTTGCTGAATGGAAAGTACGTCAGGTTGTACCCCAGTACGTATTTGATGCGATTCGCGCACTGCCGCGTGACAGCCATCCGATGGTAATGCTTTCTGTTGCCATGCTTTCAATGCAGAAAGACTCCAAATTCGCCGGTTTCTATAACTCCGGCAAATTCAACAAGATGACCGCCTGGGAATACGTGTATGAAGATTCCAGCGATATCGTCGCCCGTATCCCGGTTGTTGCTGCATTCATCTATAACCTGAAATATCGCGGCGACAAGCAGATCGCTATTGACCCGACTCTCGACATGGGCGCCAACTTTGCTCACATGATCGGCCAGAAAGACGAGTACAAAGATGTTGCCCGTATGTACTTCATCCTGCATTCCGACCACGAGTCCGGCAACGTTTCTGCTCACACCACACACCTCGTCCATTCCGCTCTGTCCGATCCCTACTATGCGTACTCCGCTGGTCTGAACGGTCTGGCCGGCCCGCTGCACGGTCTTGCCAATCAGGAAGTTCTCGACTGGACACTGAAATTCCAGGCAAAATACTGCAAAGATGTCGAGCCGACCAAAGAACTTATCAAAGCTGCACTTTGGGATACTCTCAACGCCGGTCAGGTTATCCCCGGTTACGGCCATGCTGTTCTGCGTAAAACCGATCCGCGCTATATGTCTCAGCGCGAATTCTGCCTTAACACCCCCGGCCTGAATGAGGACCCGCTGTTCAAAGTCGTTTCCATGATCTTTGAAGTTGCTCCCGGCGTTCTCACCGAGCACGGCAAAACCAAAAACCCATGGCCAAACGTTGATGCACAGTCCGGCGTTATTCAGATGTACTACGGCCTGACCGAATTCGATTATTACACCGTTCTGTTCGGTGTAGGTCGTGCGCTTGGCTGCATGGCTAACATTACCTGGGACCGTGGTCTCGGATATGCTATTGAGCGTCCTAAATCAGTTACCACTGCAATGCTTGAGAAATGGGCTGCTGATGGTGGTCGTCAGTTGGCGTAAGTACCTCTTTGTAATAATCAGCATCAAAAGGGGCGCAGAAATGCGCCCCTTTTTGATTTCCTGCTTGCAAAAATTTATAAGTACGGTATAAAGGACAATAATGATCGTATTTAGATCTGTTTACGGGGGAAGCGATGGCAAAGTCAATCAAAGGAACGAAAACCGAGCAGAATCTCCTAAAGTCATTTGCCGGCGAGAGTCAGGCACGAAATAGATACACCTTCTTTGCAAGTGCGGCAAAAAAAGAAGGTTTTGTTCAAATTGCAGATGTATTTGAGGAGACAGCGAACCAGGAAAAAGAGCATGCAAAGCGCTTCTTTAAACTTCTTGAAGGTGGCGACCTGGAAATTACCGCCAGTTTTCCTGCCGGCGGGATCGGCACAACGGCGGAGAATCTCCTTGCTTCAGCAAATGGTGAGCATGAGGAACATACTCTTCTCTACCCGGCGTTTGCTGCAACTGCCAGAGAAGAGGGGTTCCCTGCAATTGCTGCAGCCTGGACGGCGATTTCAGTGGCCGAGAAACAGCACGAAAAACGGTACCATGATCTGCTGGCAAACATTGACAGCGGGCATGTGTTCAATCGTGACGGTGAGGTTGTATGGCGCTGCCGTAACTGCGGCTACCTCCATACCGCAAAGGATGCACCGGAAATCTGCGCAGCCTGCCTCCACCCTAAAGCATATTTTGAATTACTGGGAGAAAACTGGTAATTACCTGAGCCCTGTTCAAGGGGTATTATCTAACTAAAAGGAGCACTAAAAAATGGCACAATTACTTGAAGTTTACAAATGCAATCACTGCGGTAACATTGTTGAAACAGTTCATGCTGGCGGCGGAGCGCTTGCCTGTTGTGGTGATGATATGGTTCTGTTGACAGAGAACACCGTTGATGCGGCGAAGGAAAAACATATACCGGTGATCGAAAAAGTCGACGGCGGCTATAAAGTCACTGTTGGCAGCGTCGCTCATCCGATGGAGGAAAAACATTCCATCGAGTGGATCGAACTGATTGCCGACGGCAAAGCTTATCGCCAGTTTCTCAAGCCGGGTGAAGTTGCCGAAGCATTTTTCCCCGTATGTGCATCATCCGTGACCGCTCGCGAACTGTGCAATCTTCACGGTCAGTGGTCAGCCAAAGCGTAATATCGCTCAAATATGACTTCGGCGGGAACCTGACTTCAGGTTCCCGCTTCTTTATCTGCTGAGCGCTTTACACTGTTCCCCCGCTCATGTATCATCCCCCCCGTGAAACGCATTCTATCCCTCTACATAATTCGTGAAATTACTTCGCTCTTCATGCTTGGTATTGTCATTTTTACTCTGGTTCTGCTGATGGGCCGCCTGATTACGTTGACTGACCTTGTCGTGTCACACGGCGTTCCGTTACTGGATGTGAGCAGAATGATCCTGTACCTTGTGCCGTCATTTCTGGTCTTCACGATTCCCATGGCCTTTCTGCTTGCCGTACTGCTGGCGTTCGGCAGACTTTCTGCCGATAACGAGATTGTGGTCATCAAGGCAAGTGGTATAAGTCTTCTTCAAATCATGCCGCCGGTACTTGTCTGTGCCCTTGTCGCTGTCCTTCTTGCCATCGGGGCGAGTACAATCGGTGTGCCCTGGGGTAACAGCTCATTCAAGGAACTCAGCTTACAGGTGCTGAAACGTAATATTTCGGCAACAATCCGGGAAAAGATATTCTGGGACGATATCCCGGGTGTCGTCATGTACACCGACCGGTATGATGAACAGAGTCATACGCTGAAGGGGGTTGTCATCCATGACGGCCGTAATTCTGATCGCCCCATGACGATCTTTGCCCGTACCGGCACGATTGGCGGCATGAACGGAAGCCAGGCACTGCTGTTATCCCTGAATAACGGGACTATTCATATGGCAGGGAAGGGCGGCCTGTACCGACTGGTGCAATTCGGTGAGTACAGCATGACGATTGGTGATAAAAACGGAGGTGGAGAAATCTCCCGCAATGAACCGGACTTGTGGCTGTCTGAACTTCAGCGCCAGATTGATGACCCGGCGACTGCCGTTAAAAGTCGTCTGAAAATGCTCGCTGAGTATCACAGCCGCTTTACCTTTCCCTTTGCCTCGCTTGTGTTTGCAATACTTGCCGTCCCGTTGGGCATGCAGAATCGTCGTTCGGGCAAGTCGGGCGGTTTTGCTGTCAGTATCGCAATCATACTTACCTATTACGTACTGATGTCGATTGTCCGGACACTGGCGGAGAAAGGGGCACTCCCTCCGGCAGTCGCTCTGTGGTTGCCTAACCTGATCTTCTTCGGTGTCGGATGGTTTCTGCTGCGTATGGCATCACTTGAGAAGGCCATACCTCTGCTGCCACGCAAGAACATTCTCGATTATTTCCGGAAGGCAGTCTGATATGGGCATCCTCGATCGATATATCGCCCGAATCTGGGTACGGCTTCTACTGCTCTGTATGAGCGGTTTTGTCGGCATCTATCTGGTTATCGACCTTATCGAAAAGGTTCCCCGTTTTCTGCGTGATGGCGGTGGTGCTGTCGATATTCTGCAGTACTTTATCTGGAAATTTCCCGAGATGATCAGCCGTACCGCAACGTTTTCCGTTCTCATGGCAACACTCCTCACGCTCGGTGTGCTGTCGCGCGACAGCGAAATCGTTGCCATGCGGAGCAGTGGTATCAGTCTGCCGAGGTTGTCGCTGCCGATGCTGATTCTCGGGTTTGTCACCAGTATCATGTTGCTGATAAACGCTGAATTGCTATTACCGCACAGCTATGCCCGCACAGAGCAGATCGACCGGGTCCGGATAAAGAAAAAAGGTGATCGTGTCACTTTCAAACAGAACAATATCTGGTTCCGCTCGAAATCGATGATACTGCAGGCGCGCCTGTTCGAACCGAAAACGCGGACACTGAGCGGCGTTGTTGTCTGGAGTGTTGACGATGCCATGAATCCGGTCAGCAGGATTGATGCTGATACGGCGGTTTTCCAGGACGGCCGATGGCTGCTGCACTCTACGGTAATGAAGAACTTTCTGACACCGGCCGGGTATACGCCGAAAACGTCTCCGACGATGGTACTTGATCTGAACCTGAAAGTTGAAGATCTGCAGGTTCTGGACATTGATGCCGATAACATGAGTATCCGCACGTTGAATGAATATGCGGAAAACCTGAAGCAGGGGGGCTATCAGGCATATCGCTACCTGACCCTGATGCATACCAAAATCGCGTCACCATTTGCGGCCCTGATAATGGTGCTGCTCGGTATTCCCTTTGCCCTGCGAAGCAGTCGCTCCGGCGGTATTGCCATGGGCATCGGAGCGAGTATCGGCATCGGGTTTGCGTATTTTGTTGTCAACGCAGTATTGCTTTCATATGGTCGGAGTGGCGTCCTGACTCCGGTCGTCGCTGCCTGGGGCGCCAATGTTCTGTTCATGCTGAGCGGAATCTGGCTGGCAATGACGGTAAAAGGCTGAACAGTATCTCTTATTTGTACTATCGGGGGAGTCATGCAGATAAAAACTACGCACATCATCTGTTTATTACTAAGCCTTTTGCTGGCAGGTACGGTTTCCGCCGCTGAAAGTGTGAAGCAGGCCAGGAACAATGCCGCTCCGATAGCTGCGCAGGCGGTGGTACCGGTTACGGTTCTCAGTATCATACCGGTACAGGCCGAACCGGGGACAAAGGTGACCATTTCCGGCACCGGTTTTGGAGAAAACGCCACTGTGTATTTAGGAAGTACCGAAAATGCCGCTCTGATTACCGATGGTAAACAGGCAGAAGTTACTGTGCCGCAACAGTTACAACCCGGCCTGTATGTCCTGTATCTGAAACGCCCTGATGGCGTAGCCGGCAGATCCTATAATTTTACGGTACTTCCCCTGCGTCCTGTCCTTACTGCGTTGATGCCCTCATCAATCAGTTCCTGTGCTTCAGGCAGGGAGCGCGACATTATTGCCCGCGGCAGTAATTTTACGGATAGTTCTCTTCTGTTCTTTAATGGTGCAGCCCTCCCTGCCACAATTCTTTCACCCGAGTCAATCTCGTTCAGTGTCCCGGTTATACCGGGCGGACTCCATCATGTGCAGGTAAAAAACGGACCTGATACCAGTTCTGTGCCGCTGAATTTCGTCGTCGAAACCAGGCCTGAAATCGGCCAGGTAACGATCGGCACCGAACATGTGAACTCGTACGAGTTGATTATTTCCGGGAGAAATTTCAACCAGAATTCTTCGTTGTATGTGGACGGCATGCAGATTGGAGGACGGGGCGGGCAGGACATCACCGACCGGGAAAAACTGAACTATGTTGACTGTTCAAAGCTGATTTATCAGCGGCACCCCTATTCACCGGTTAACAAGGACTTTCGCCTTCAGGTTGTGAACTCTGGAGGGGAGGGGAGTCAGGTTATTACTGTTTCAGCACCTTGAATGGTTGTACGAGGCTTCCAGTGAAAGGGGAGATTTCATATGACAGCAAAAGAAATCATCAAACTTGCCGTGTTTGAGGGGAAGCAGATCAGAAAAATCATACATGTTGGAGAATGGTGGTTTTCTGTCGCCGACGTGGTTGAGGTGCTGACGGGTAGCGTTGATACGCGCCAGTATATCAAACGCATGCGTCAACGCGAACCTGAACTTGATTCCTACTGGGGTACAATTTGTACCCCACTTGAACTACTAGCTCCCGATGGCAAACGGCGCAAAACAAACTGCTCAAATACAGAAGGTTTGTTTCGCATCATCCAATCCATCCCCTCCACCAAGGCCGAACCATTCAAGCGTTGGTTGGCAAAAGTTGGGCATGAACGGATACAGGAAATTGAAAACCCCGAGCTGGCCCAAGAGCGGATGAAACAGCTCTACGAACAGAAAGGATATCCAAAGGATTGGATCGACAAGCGGTTGCGGGGCATCGCCATCCGCCAGAACCTGACCGATGAATGGCAGGAACGGGGGATCACGAAAGAACAGGATTTCAGTATCCTGACTGCCGAAATTGCCAGGGCGACCTTCGGCGTCACTCCATCGGAACACAAAGAGTTGAAAGGGCTTTTAATAAAGAACGAAAACCTGCGTGATCATATGACCGACCTGGAGTTGATCTTTACGATGCTCGGTGAAAGAGTCACGACAGAGATATCGCAGACGGAGAAACCGGATACATT
>CAIOXL010000087.1 GCA_903862245.1 uncultured Geobacteraceae bacterium
GGTATCTTTGCCCCGTGGTGAGCTGTTTGTATTGCTTCATCTGTGCACCTTTTTCTTGGTCGTTAAAGTGGCGCTGATAGTAACGCAGCTCACCACTTTAATTCACTTACAAAAGTTGCACTTCAGACTTGAATCCGCCAATGATTGCTGCTACTGGGAGGTGGAGCGTTTTGCAGGAAATTGTTTTTGGAGGTTAGAGTGATGCCTGTTTTCTCAGCGAATAGCTACCTGATACGGCCAACAAAAGAAACAATCTGCATGAAATGAAAACGCTATTGGATATCCCCTTTTTATCCAGCTTTTATCAATTTTGTTGTCATTAGTTTTGTTCTAAATGCACCTGTGTAAGACCACTCCACTCCACCCATTTAATTGTCAAACTCTGGATGGTGGCTAGATTCGGCTGTCACTGGCAGATTCCATTAAATCTTTTTGGACCTTTTTTGGGTTCACTTGTGTCAAAAGATGACGTGCACAAAAACCTGAATTTAAAAAACTGTGAATGGGTTAGCATCATTTATTTCTTTTTGCCACTCACAAAAACTCACAATTTCTCACAAAAGCTCACACACTTGAATTCAGTAATGCGTTCCTGTTTCAGCTTCTGATATTTGATATAACTATTTGTTTTATATAAGTAATATTACTTCTGGAAGGCATTAATAATTGTTATAACGATGGTGAATTTTGGGTTTAAGGCATATTATTAAAATAATATCTTAATTATATTTAGTAAACAAAATCAGATAGTTATCGTATTTACATGATAATAGATTATTGAGAGACATTTCGTTTAACGGGGCGTAAATGGATAGCCTGAGGGAAGAGGTATACCGGTAGCGGGGTAGTTCCGCGTTATTGAAATTGGCAAGAGGGCGCGCTGCTCACACACACACAAAAAAAAAAGGGCGACCAATAAATGGTCGCCCCGTAACATCGCTATAAAAGATTATGCCTACCTTTTCAAATGCTCCCTGCCAAATGGAGACATCTGCCGCAGGCGGGCAATAATCGGCGGCATCTCGCGGATGACGGTATCGACTTCAGCATCGGTAGTGAAACGCGACAGCGAAAAGCGGATTGAGCCGTGGGCACAGGTGAACGGCACACCCATGGCACGCAGGACATGGGACGGTTCAAGAGAACCGGAGGTGCAGGCGCTGCCCGAAGACGCACAAATTCCGAACTCCGACAGGAGCAGCAGTATGGCCTCCCCCTCAACAAATTCAAACGCTATGGAGGTAGTATTAGGCAATCTCTCGGCACCGCCGCCATTGATGCGGGCATGGGGTATGGCAGCCATAAGAGAGTCCTGCAGACGGTCACGCAGCGCTTTAACAACCGTGTTCTCCGCCTCCATGTGCTGAGCAGCCAACTGGCAGGCCTTGCCCAGCGCGATGATCGCTGCCGCGTTCTCGGTGCCGGCCCGACGGCTTTTTTCCTGATGTCCCCCGACCAGAAAAGGGCGGAACGGAGTGCCCCGTCTCAGATACAGCACACCGATCCCCTTGGGGGCATGCAGTTTGTGGCCGGAAAGGGAGAGCATATCTATTTGAGAGGCGGCCATGTTGATCGGAATTTTACCGATGGCCTGAACAGCATCGCTGTGGAAAAGAGCGCCTTTTGCTTTTGCCAGGGCGGCCGCTTCCTCAACCGGAAAAAGGACGCCGGTTTCGTTATTGGCCCACATCAGCGAAACAATTGCCGTGTCGGTATCAACAGCGCCTCTCAATTCCTCCATATCCAGACGGCCGGCACCATCAACGCCGATTTCCGTCACCCGGTACCCCTTCTGGGTCAGATTGCGGCACTGGGTCAGCACAGCCGGATGTTCAACACGGGAGGTTATGATATGGCGACGTTCGGGGAAGACCTCCAGGGCCGAGCGGATTGCGGCGTTGTCGCTCTCGGTGCCGCAGGCGGTAAAAATGATTTCATCCGGTGACGCACCAAGCAAACCCGCAACGTGGGCCCGCGCTTCGTTTACCTTGCTCTGCACCTGACCGCCAAAAAAATGCATTGAGCTCGGGTTGCCGTACAGTTCACAAAAGTAGGGGCGCATCTCGTCAAAGACCGCTTCATCAACCTTGGTCGTCGCATTGTTGTCGAGATAGATCTCTTTCATGCGAAAACCTCCTCAACGACAATATCCTCTGCCACCAGATCACGCAGCTTGGCCTCCACCATACGAGCAGTATTGCCGGACGATGCGCAGCCGGCACAGGCCTTGCGGAACGCTACCTGCACCTTGGGCCCGTCGATGTCAATCAGTTCCAGATCACCGCCGTCAGCCCACAGCAGCGGCCTGATGTCCCGTTCAAGAACTTCCTGGATCAGCTGCATTTTTCTCATATTGGAAAGTTTTTCCGGGCGGACGCGTGGCTGGGCTGCCGCTTCCCCCAGCACCTGCGCGATCAGATCCTTGATTTTGGGGATGCAGCCGCCACAGGCGCCACCGGCTTTGGTAAAGTTGGTCACCTGCTCCGAGGTTGTCAGCCTGTTGGTCTCAATCACTTTTTTGAGGAACGTATCCGTGATGCCGAAACATTTGCAGACAATCTCCCCTTCATGGTCAGGGTACGCATGACCATGGTCATGCTCACTGTCATGCTCCGGGATATCCATGCCGCGATACTTGAAGATGGCTACCTCCAGTGCTTCCTGCCCCATGACGGAACAGTGCATCTTTTCTTCCGGCAGCCCCCCCAGAAAATCGGCGATATCCTGGTTGCTGACCGCCAGTGCTTCATCGAGTGTTTTCCCCTTGACCATTTCCGTCAATGCCGAGGAAGATGCAATGGCGCTGGCACAGCCGAAGGTCTGGAACTTGGCGTCGATAATTTTATCCTTGTTGTCGTCCAGCTTGAGGTACAGCTTGAGAGCGTCGCCGCAGGCCAGACTGCCGACCTCGCCGACCGCATCGGCATCAGGTATATCCCCCACATTGCGAGGGTTCAGAAAATGGTCCTTAACTATTGGTGTATAATCCCACATGGTGTTGCTCCTTCTGAAATGTGTAGTTAACTCTAACTGAGTATAAATTTCCGGCCGGCAGCCATCACTTCAGCAAGCCGGGCATCGTTACCCGCCTCACCGTACAGCCGCACAACCGGTTCTGTGCCCGACTTACGGAACAGCATCCAGCTTCCGTCTTCAAGCAGCAATTTTGTACCATCTATTCTGATAATGTCTTTCACTTTCGTTCCAGCGATCTCGGCAGGAACGGCAGTGATCTTGTTTTTGTAGGCAATTTCCAGCTCAGGCGACAGCTTGAGGTTGTCGCGACGGGTGACAAAACGGCCGACCTCGCCGTACAGCCGCTCCAGCAGCTGGCGGACGGTCTTGCCTTCACGGGCCACCATCTCAGCCACCAGGAAGCAGGCCAGAATACCGTCCTTTTCAGGCACGTGCCCCTTGATTGTCAGGCCGGCACTCTCTTCTCCGCCGATCACCAGTTTGTCCTGACAGATCAGTTCGCCGATATATTTGAAACCGACCGGTGTTTCGTACACCGGAACACCATGCTTCTTTGCCACGGCATCGATCAGGTGCGATGTGGCAACACTGCGCGCCACGCCCCCCTCAAGCTTGCGCACCCGGATCAGATAATCCAGCAGCAGGGCGATGATATAATTCGGCTCGATATAACTGCCATCGGCATCAAGAATGCCGAATCGGTCGGCATCGCCATCGGTTGCCAGACCAAGCCGGATGTCCGGGTTATTCTTGACCAGGGAGATGAAGTCAGGAATGTGTGCCTCTGACGGCTCGGGGGGCTGACCGCCGAAATAGGGATCAAGGTGATCATTTATAATGGTATAGGGGATACCGCGGGCGCGGAGCGGTTCGTCCAGATAGCCGCGGGCGGTGCCGTAGAGCGGATTCAGCGCCACCAACCCCAGGCTCCGGATCGCGTCGAAATCGATCTTTTGTTCAAGATCGGCAAGATACGTACCCCTGGGATCGATTCCTTCAATCAGGCCGCTTTTTTTTGCATCGTCAAGTGGGGGAAAGGTGTAGCAGGCGGTGCCGATGGTCGCGTTGGCGCGCCGTTCAATTTCGCCGGTGGTTTCCGGAAGAGCCGGGCCGCCCCATGATGGAGAGAACTTGACGCCGTTGTATTCGGGAGGGTTATGGCTGGCGGTGAAGTTGATGCCGCCGGCGGCACCGCGCCGCAGTATTTCAAATGAGATAACCGGAGTAGGGGTATCACGCGTGCAGAGATATGCTTTTATGCCGGCTCCGGCCAGTACGCGGGCGGAAGCTTCCACAAACCGCTGCCCCATGAAACGGGTGTCACAGCCGATCACAACCCCCTTGTCCTGTTCGCCGGAAGCTTTGATTGTATCGGCAATGGCCTGAACCACCACTTTGACGTTTTCAAAGGTAAAATCTTCGCAGAGAATTCCCCGCCAGCCTGACGTTCCAAAGGTTATTTGTGACATTGCACCCCTCCCGGGAATAAATAGGACATCTTTTGTCGTGTTAGAATAGTACACCTAAAACCAAGATGCAAACAAAATGAGTACGCCGGAATCAGGAGCAGTGGAGATAGATTGTCTCTGAATTTTGCGGATTAATTATCTGGGCAGGCTTTCCATCTTGCAGGAGCGATCGACAAAACAGATTATGCTCTTTTCCAGCCGCTCGTAATCGGGGTTGAAGGTACCGCGACGCCAGTAATCGTACTCCAGGACCTCTTTTTCGTGTGAATTGCCGATGCTGCTCTCGCCGAATATCGTTTTTGGTGATCCGGTCTGGCAGTTGGCAAAGTCATCCGGATTCCCCTTTCCATCATAGAATTTACAGTTCCGGTACCGGCCGTTTACCCCGTAATGTCTGTCTGCCGGTGAAACGGGAACCGCCGTATGCGAAATATTCGCAAGACGATACGGTGTACCGTTGTAGCGTCGCTCGGTTCCCTCTGTCTCAACGGTTAGAATGTCGCTGCAGAGAACTGCTGAAGAATCTTCGGTATATCCGGATCTGTACCAGATAAGTACGCGTCGCCCGGTTACTGCCGAATTGCAGAAAAATCTTCGTGCCGCTATCGCATCAACGGTCGAATCATCGCCGCTTACCGCCATCAGCAGCGGGATATCCAGCGTATAACCGCCGTCAGACAACCCTTTTGTCAGAGCGTAAAATTCTGCCGCCGCGTGATATGAAAATGATTCATAGCGCGCCGCATCCCGCTCCGGAAATATGCTCTGCCAATCGCTGAACGATTCTGCAACAGCTGCAAGCGGGGCAAGTGCGCTTTTGGCTTTTAATGCAGGCGACAGCAGGACAAGCCCCTTCACCTTGCCAGCATTTCCGGAATCCTTCACATGGCGCAGGGCCAAAGCAGCACCCGATGAAAAGCCAACCAGATAGAGCTCGCTGATCTTCTCATCCTTCTCGAAGCTTCTCACTCCATATGCCGTTGTTTGAATCCACTCCTCATGGTTCATCTTCAGCGTATCACCCGGCACAGTTCCATGACCCGGGAGAAGAAGTGCGCGGACCACTCCGCACGGATACGCCTTATGAAGCGATTCAGCGACGCTGCGCATCAGATACGGGGAGTCGGTAAGGCCATGAATCAGCAAAAACCCCTTCCCCCCCCCTTTTGCCCTGTCGCTGCAGAGATCAGCGGCAGAATCCGGAATCTGAAATGGAGCGCGCATCGCCGCCGCCTCCTCGTTGCTGTATCCGCCAAGAAAACCGCTGCCGCCGTTTATGGAAACAGCGTCCAAAACTCTCCGGATCTTTTCGTGACTTTCACTGACGTAACGGCTGAAATCAGGATCAGGCACCGCCGGAGCTAAAACAGCGCTGCCAGATGGGTGCAGAGATGCCTGTCGTACGCTGCAGCCGCTGGTTATCAGGATGATAGCAAGAGCGGCAGCAATATTTTTGAGTAGCCGGCTGGTCATCAATTCAGCTCCATCTGTATGGGTTGGATAGTTCGGAAGTATACTGAAAAGGCGGGTAAATATCAAAATATTCTCCACACAACCGATGTCTCACCTCACTCTTGCAACTCCGGTCACCCAAGTGCGCACTTGACCTGACTCAGCCAACAGTAGTATATGGTTACGCCATAATACAGACAAAAGGATGTCGCATGACCAGAGAACTTGCCAAGGGGTACGAGCCCCATGATGTTGAAAAAAGATGGTACGCCGAGTGGGAAACGAAAGGTTATTTCAGCGCCGCAGCAACTTCGGATAAAAAACCGTACTCCATAGTCATCCCCCCGCCCAATGTCACCGGTGCCCTGCACATGGGGCATGCCCTCAACAACACTCTGCAGGACATCCTCTGCCGCTGGAAACGGATGCAGGGGTATAACGTGCTCTGGATGCCGGGTACCGACCATGCCGGCATCGCCACGCAGAACGTGGTTGAGCGGCAGTTGACCGCCGAAGGGAAAGATCGCCACGATCTGGGGCGTGATGCCTTTATCGAGCGGGTCTGGCAGTGGAAAGCAGAGTCCGGCGGCCAGATCATCGGGCAGCTGAAACGCCTGGGGGCTTCCTGCGACTGGGAGCGCGAGCGCTTCACCATGGATGAAGGTCTCTCAAAGGCGGTGCGCACCGTATTTGTCAAGCTGTACGAAGATGGCCTGATTTACCGCGACAACCGATTAATCAACTGGTGCCCGCGCTGCCACACCGCCCTGTCCGACATTGAAGTGGAACATGAAGATCATAAGGGGCACCTCTGGCACATCCGCTATCCGGTGGTCGGCCAGCCGGGGCGTTTTGTTGTCGTGGCCACAACCCGTCCCGAAACCATGCTGGGGGATACCGCTGTCGCGGTGCATCCGGAGGATGACCGGTACCGTGATCTGGTCGGCAAACGCGTTATCCTGCCGCTACTGGACAGAGAAATCCCTGTTGTGGCCGATGATTACGTGGACCGTGAATTCGGCACCGGCGTCGTCAAGATAACTCCGGCCCACGACTTCAACGACTTTGAGGTCGGCCTGCGCCACGGCCTGGACAGAATCAACGTCCTGGACGAATCGGGCATCATCAACGCCGCCGGCCACCAGTATGAGGGGTTGGATCGCTTTGCCGCCCGCAGCCGCATTGTGGCCGAGCTGGATGCCGCCGGCCTCCTGGAAAAGATCGACGACCATCCCATGTCGGTGGGAGGATGCTACCGCTGCAAGACCGTGGTGGAACCATACCTTTCCCTGCAATGGTACGTAAAAGTTGCCCCTCTGGCTGAGCGGGCGCTGGACGCCGTCAAGAGCGGCAAGACCCGCATCCTCCCCAAACAGTGGGAAAACACCTACTATGACTGGATGGAAAATATCCGCGACTGGTGCATCTCGCGCCAGATCTGGTGGGGGCACCGTATCCCGGCCTGGTTCTGCGATCATTGCGGCCAGGTCACCGTGGCCATGGAGGCACCGACCGTCTGTGCCAAATGCGGCAGCGACGAACTCCGCCAGGAAACCGACGTGCTCGACACCTGGTTCTCATCAGCCCTCTGGCCCTTCTCCACCATGGGATGGCCGGACCAGACGCCCGAGCTGAAAACGTTCTACCCCACCGCCTGCCTCGTAACCGGCTTCGACATCCTCTTTTTCTGGGTGGCGCGCATGATGATGATGGGGCTGCACTTCATGGACGAGGTCCCCTTTACGGATGTCTACATTCACGCACTGGTGCGGGATGCCCAGGGGCACAAGATGTCCAAGTCCAAAGGGAATGTAATCGATCCGCTGACGGTCATCGACCAGTACGGTACCGATGCCTTCCGCTTCACCCTGGCCGCATTTGCCGCCCAGGGGCGGGACATCAAGCTGGCCGAAGAGCGTATCGCCGGGTACCGGAACTTCTGCAACAAGGTCTGGAATGCGGCCCGCTTCACCCTCATGAATCTGGAAGGTTTCAATCCGGACCAGGTCAGCTTCGACACCCTGGAGTTCTCCCAGGGGGACAAGTGGATTCTGCACCGTCTGAATGAAACCGCCCGGATCGTTGACGAAACGCTGACCGGCTACCGCTACAACGAAAGCGCCATGGCGTTGTATCAGTTCACCTGGAGTGAATTCTGTGACTGGTATCTGGAGCTGTCCAAGCAGGACATCTACAACGGCACGCCCGAACGGAAGCTGGCCACCCAGTACGTCCTCTGGTACACGCTGGACAGTCTGCTCCGTCTTCTGCACCCGTTCATGCCGTTTATCACCGAGGAAATCTGGCAGACGCTGCCCGGCACCAAGTTGACCCCGACGATCATGCAGGCCCCCTACCCTACCCCCTCTGATGCACGGTCATTCCCTGAAGATGCCGCCGACATGGAGCGGATCATGGCGGTCATCAGCGGTATCCGCAACGTGCGCGGCGAAATGGAAGTCCCCCCGTCAAAACAGATCGCCGTGATTCTTTCCTGTAGCAGCGAAGCCACACGCCGACTGCTGAAACACAACGAGAGCGCCATTATCAGCCTGGCCCGGGTTTCTGATCTTGCCATCGGACTTGACATTGAAAAGCCGGAAGACGCCTCCATACAGGTTGCCGGAGACGTCCAGATATTTGTACCGCTCAAGGGACTGGTGGATGTCGCCGCCGAGGAGGAGCGTCTGCTGAAGGAGATCGGCAAAATAGAAAAGGAGATCGAGATGTTCTCCAAAAAGTTGGAGAGCCCCGCCTTTGTCGATCGTGCCCCGGCGGAAATTGTCGCCAAGGAACGCCAGAAACTTGCCGACGTAACCGGAAAGAAGCTAGTGTTGGAAGAGAGTCTGGGTAAGATACGAACACTTAAATAGGTGAACCATGCAAGAGATCCAGAACGTCGCCATATTTGCCAAAGTCCATGACCCCCGCTGCCTGGGTGTCGCCGGTGATCTGATCAACTGGCTGGAGGAGCGTGGCTGCACCCCCATGGTAGAGGGGCAGCTGATGCGGGAACTCGGCCACCCGAACGCGCTGACGGAGGAAGAAATCCGTGACCAGGCTGAACTGGTGGTGGTGCTTGGGGGGGACGGTACCCTCATCTCCGTGGCCCGTCTGTTCAGCGGCAAGGATGTGCCGATTCTGGGGGTCAACCTCGGCAGCCTCGGTTTTCTGACGGAAATCACCGTTGAGGAACTGTACCCTCGCCTGGAAAAGTGCCTTGAGGGGAATCCGCGCGTATCTGAACGGATGATGCTGGAGGTGACCCTGCATCGGGAAGGGCAGGAAATCGAACGGTGCCACGTCCTGAATGACATCGTCATCAACAAAGGAGCGCTGGCCCGGATCGTGGACCTTGAGGCCCGCGTCAACCGCCATTTCCTGACAACCTACAAGGCCGACGGGCTGATTGTGTCAACCCCCACCGGGTCCACCGGCTATTCCCTTTCCGCCGGCGGCCCCATTATCCACCCGCTGATGAGCTGCATTGTCATCACCCCGATCTGCCCGCACACCCTGACCAACCGCCCTATCGTCGTGACGGATGAGTCAACCATTGCCATCACCGTCACCTCATCCTTTGATGAAAAAGTGTACCTGACCCTGGACGGTCAGGTCGGTTTTGAACTGCGGGAAGGGGACTCGGTTGAAGTGCGCAAGGCGCTCAAGACCACCTCGCTGGTTATGTCGCGCAGCCGCGATTACTTCGAGATTCTCCGTACCAAGCTGAAATGGGGAGAACGCTGACTCGTTATGCTCACCGACCTGACCATAAAAAATGTCGCAATCATCGACACCCTGCACATCGCCTTCAAGTCCGGCTTGACGGTACTGACCGGAGAGACCGGTGCCGGCAAATCAATCATCATAGATGCGGTCGGGCTGATCATGGGGGGGCGTGCTTCCAGCGACCTGATCCGCTCCGGTGAGGAGGAAGCTGTTGTGGAAGCGCTCTTTGATGTTTCGGCCCTGCCGGACATCAGGCGGCAGCTGGCAGAGGCCGGATTCGACTGCGAAGATGACCTGCTGATAAAACGCTCCCTCTCCCGCTCCGGCAAGAACAGAATTTTCATCAACGGCGGCATGGCCACCCTCGCCCTTCTGGTGGATATCGCACCGCGTCTGATCAACATCTACGGCCAGCATGATTCCCAAACCCTCCTGAAACCGGAAAATCATCTGCGGCTGCTGGATGCCTTCGCCGGCATCACCCCGCTGCGGCAGGAATTCACCACCCTGTTCGGCCGTCTGGCCTCCGTGAACGCCCAGCTTGCCGGGCTGGAACAGGCGGAGCGGGACGCTGAGCATCGTCTCGACCTGCTGTCCTACCAGTCGGAGGAAATTGCCAAGGCGGCACTCAAACCGGGCGAGGAGGAACAATTAGAGGAGCAGCGGCAGCTGTTGGCAAGCGCCGAAAAGCTGGGGGGCGTCAGCAGCGATGCCTTTGACCGGCTGTATGGCGGTGACGGGACCCTGTTGGGCCAGTTGAAGCGTATCAGTAAAGCGATTACGGAATTATCCGCCATCGACCATTCGCTGCAAGAAACGGCCGACTCGCTTGAGAGCGCGTACCTGCAGCTGGAGGATGCCGCCATAACCCTGCGTGACTACGCCTCCCGTGTCGAATCGAACCCAGCTGCACTCCAGCAGGTTGACGACCGCCTCGACCAACTTGGACAACTGAAGAAAAAATACGCACCGACCGTGGCGGATATTCTGACGTATAAAGACGCCATTGACGCCGAACTGGAGCAACTGCACGGCAGAGAGCAGAGCAGGCATGCTCTGGAGGTGGAACGGGATGTTGCGGCCGGAGAGCTTGCGCGTCTTGGCGCCACGCTGACTGCAGCGCGGACAGAGGCAGCAGTGCAGCTCAAGCATGCGCTGGAAAACGAAGCACACCAGCTCGCCATGAAGGGGGCCGTTATCGAACCGGCGCTTGAAGCGTTCACCGAGCCGCGCAGCAGCGGTTTTGAACGGGTTGAGTTTCTCTTTTCGCCCAATCCGGGGGAGATCCCCCGGCCAATGGCCAGGATCGCGTCCGGGGGGGAACTGTCACGATTGATGCTTGCCATCAAGCAGGTCCTGCCCGACAGCGACGTCCCGACCCTGGTGTTTGACGAGGTCGATACCGGCATCGGCGGGGCAACCTCCGAACTGGTGGGAAGAAAGCTGAAAAATGTTTCAGACGGCCAGCAGGTACTCTGTATTACCCACCTGCCCCAGGTTGCGGTCTTTGCCCGGCAGCAGCTCCGCGTGGAAAAGCAGATCACGGACGCCAGGACAAGTACCCGGATATTTGAACTTGAGGGAGATGAACGGACCCGGGAAATTGCCCGCATGCTGGCCGGCAGCACCATCACAGATTCCGCCCGCGTTCACGCCGCCGAAATGCTGGTAGCTGCACACCGCTGACACGCCCCCACGTACCCGAAAATTGCAGACTACCGCTCCCCGGAGAGTTCACATGGCACCTCGGACATGCAGCCTGTTTGACGGAATCCCTGCAGTACTCGAGAAAGAGTTTTTTCAGACGCTGGCTGAATCAGGGGGAACCCGCATTGAGCGGATCGTGTCCGACGGGCAGGCAACGCCCGACGGCGAGTGGTACGATCAGGGGTGGGATGAATGGGTGCTGCTGATTTCAGGGGTGGCGACGCTGCTCTTTGACAGCGCTTCACCCCCCCTGAGCTTGAAACCTGGCGATCATGTCATGATTCCCGCCGGCTGCCGCCACCGGGTGGAACATACCGACCCGGATGAAAAAACGATCTGGCTGGCGGTTCATTTCGGCGGAAACTGACCGCGGCGTCACCCTGCACACCACGGCCAGCCCCCTCCCGTATACGTCAGCTCGGGATATTGGGCAGTTCCAGCCCGGCCATCTGCTGAACCATCCGCACTACCTGGCAACTGTAGCCGAATTCATTGTCGTACCATACATAGAGAACGCACCGGTTCCCTTCGGCAATAGTTGCCAGTGAATCAACCACACCGGCACTGCGCGAACCGACAAAGTCGCTTGATACGACCTCCGGCGAGTTTGTGTAATCGATCTGGTTCTGCAGCGGTGAATTGAGCGACATGTCACGCAAATAACTGTTCAAGCCGGCGACATCAACCGGCTGTGTCAGCTCCAGATTGAGAATAGCCAGCGACACATTCGGGGTCGGTACGCGGATGGCGTTTCCGGTAAGCTTGCCGGCCAGCTCCGGAACAACCTTGGCAACAGCCTTGGCAGCACCGGTTTCGGTGATTACCATGTTCAGAGGGGCACTGCGGCCGCGCCGGGATGCTTTATGGTAGTTGTCGATCAGATTCTGGTCGTTGGTATAGGAATGGCAGGTTTCCACATGGCCATGCACAATGCCGAACCGGTCGTTGACCGCTTTCAGCACCGGAACAATCGCGTTGGTGGTACAGCTGGCCGCCGAAAAGATCAATTCCTGCTCCGTAATCAGTTCGTCATTGATGCCGGCTACCACGTTCGGGATATCCCCTTTGCCGGGAGCGGTGAGAACAACCTTGGAGATACCCTTGGCTTTCAGATGTTTGCCCAGCCCCTCGCGGTCGCGCCACTTTCCGGTGTTGTCGATGAGGATGGCGTTATGGATGCCGTACTGGGTATAGTCGATATCCTCGGGAGCATCGGCATAAATAATGCGGATCATGTTGCCGTTGGCAATGATGGCATTTTCTTCCTCATCAATCGTAATAATACCGTTGAAATGGCCATGAACCGAGTCACGGCGCAGCAGGCTGGCACGTTTGAGAAGATCATCAGCTCCCCCTTTCCGCACAACCGCCGCCCTGATACGCAGTTTTTCGCCGCTCCCCGCTTTCTCCACCAGAATACGGGCCAGCAGGCGGCCGATACGGCCGAAACCGTACAGCACAATATCCTGCGGTTCCGGGCGCAGCGCAGAGCGGCCGGTATTGATGCTGGACAGTTCCTGGAGGATGAAATCATCAACCGCGACCGAACCGTTCAAGCTCTTGAACTTGACAATCAGTTTGCCCAGATCAACACGGGCCGGGGCAAGTTCAAGTTTGGACATCGCTTCGACCAGCGGGAGGGTTTCCGTCACGGAAAGCTCTTCATCAATAATAAGCCGGGCGAACCGGTGGGCTTTAAGAATATCGATCACCGAACAGTGTACCAGGGGACGGCCATACACCGCCGGTACAACATTATTCTCACGGTACATTCTCCCGATAATCGGCAGCATCTGCTCGGCACAGTCTTCCTGGGCCTTCCAGTCCTGAAGATACACTTCCTGTTTTTCTGCACTCATGATTTTCTCCTCCCGCTCGTAAGATGTATTACCAACACTGCAAAGTCCGCTGAGCCATCTGCGAACACGTAGTTTTTTACGTTACCCGTCCCACCAACCGGAGCAGGCCGTCCAGAATTGTCAGCGGACTGGGTGGGCAGCCCGGAATATACAGGTCCACCGGCACCAGTCCGTCAGCGCCATTATGAGTTTCAGCGTGATCTTTGAACGGACCGCCGTTAATGGCACAGGCGCCGGTAACGATGACCAGTTTTGGCTCCGGAATCGCCGCATAGGTCGCCAGCAGTGCCTCGCGCATGTTTTCACTGACCGGACCGGTGACAAACATGCCATCAGCATGACGCGGACTGGCAACAAACTGGATGCCGAAACGCCCCAGATCCCAGCCGATGGTGGAGAGCACATTGGTATCCGCCTCGCAGGCGTTGCAGCCGCCGGCGCTGACTTCGCGCAGTTTAAGTGAGCGTCCGAACAGGCTGAGCAGCTTCCCCTCCAAAGACTTCGCCGGCTGGTACTGCTCCCCGGCGGACACCGTCAGCCCTTCACGACTGCGGCTTGACAGGCGGGCGTCTGTGGAAAACGTAATCGCATCGTGAGGACAGACAGCGGCACAGTCTCCGCAGAACAGACAGGTCCCCATATCCAGCGTCAGGGGCCCGGAGACCGGGAGTGCACCATACGGACAGGCGGCAGCGCAGTCACGGCACCCGGCCTCACAGCGTGAACTGTCCAACTGCGGCAGCCCCCGGAAACGCGGCGGGAGCGGCGGCTGCGCATCGGGATACGCCATGGTGCGGTGCCCCTGGCGGAAACGGGCAAGAATGGCTTTCAGCATAAAAACTCCAGTTTACAGATCATATCCGCAGTACGACAGGTTAAAACTCTTGTTGCAGAGCGGAAAGTCGGAAATCTGCTGGTTGCGCAGGGCAAGTCCCAGCCCGTTCCAGTTATGAAATGACGGGTCGACAATTTTGTAACGCTCAAAATGCCCCCGGTCATCGGTCAGAACGACATGACATATTTCACCACGCCACCCTTCGGTGAGGGCAACGGCGCAGCTGTCAGAGGCAATTCCCTTCGGTTGATTCCGATAGCCGCCGCGCGGCAGGTGACGCACCTGCTCCTCGATAAAATCCAGCGAACGCTCCGCCTCAAGCCAGCGAAGCAGCGTACGGGCGGCAACATCACAGGTGGAGGTGGTGATAACCGGTATCTGGCTCATGCGGAATATGCCGAACGGATGATCACGCCGCACATCCCGGTTCAGGCCGCATGCCCGGGCAGCCGGACCGACCAGGCCGATTTCGCGGGCATCCGCTTCCGTCACAATGCCGATATCTTCGAGACGGGCCATCACCGAAGGGGTATTCCAGAGGAGAGCGACCGCTCCGGCAAGATCTTCCCGGGCAGCCTGCAGCCGTGTGCAGAGTTCATCAGCAATCGCGGCGTCACAGTCATAGCCGATGCCCCCCGGCCGGAGCAGACCGCGCCCGAAGCGGCTGCCGCAGAGCAGAGCGGTCATGTTGAGGAAATCTCCCCGAATCCGCCCGCAAAACGAGGCGGTCGGCAGATACCCCACATCACCGGCAATCGCTCCCAGATCCCCCGTATGATTGGCCAGACGTTCCAGTTCCAGGGCAATCCCCCGCACCGTTTCGGCCCGTGGTGAGGCAAAAATGCCCCCCAGCGTTTCCATGATCATGCAGTGGGCCTGGCTGTGACCGACCGTGGTATCCCCTGCAATTGTTTCCATCTGATGCATGGTGCGGGGCGTCGGACCACCGATCAGCGCCCGTTCAATGCCGCGATGCTGGAAGCCGAGCGCTATTTCCAGATGAAACACCTCTTCGCCGTGGCACTGAAAGCGGAAATGCCCCGGTTCGATAACCCCCGCATGCACCGGCCCGACCGCGACCTCATGCACCTCATCTCCCTCCACCCGGTAAAAGTCCATCACGGCAGGCAGCAGCCCGCCGCCGTCAGTATCCTTCCAGAAACTTTCGCCATCGCAGAGCGGCTTTTGGAAGCGCACCGGTTTGAACCAGGGATGCCCTTCCGGACGGGTCAGACACTGCTCGGCGATCTCCCGCTCAAACAGATGCAGCTGCGGACAGACGGATGCCAGTGACGGGAATGTGCGGCCAACGACCGTGGATACTATGCCGAGAGTGCCGCTTCCGGCCCGGTCGGACATGACGCAGTACAGCGTCGCCCCGGCGGAATTCGGCACCCCGAAATAGGAGCAGGCCCGCCATCCGGCGGTTATGGCATCCAGTATCCCCTGAAAAAACGTATCGTTATCCGGTTGCGGTATCTCACTGCGCAGGAACGAAGCACCGTTATGAAAAGTCTTCATGCGAAAACTCATTGCGGCACCTCCAGAAGCGCTGAAGCTTCGCGCAGCAACTCCATCAGCGGTGCCGGAATCCATACCCCCAGCACAAACACCAGCAGCAGAAGTGCCAGCGGCGGCCCGACCGTCCAGAAGGAGTCGCGGTACGACGTCGATTCGCTGTCAGGCGGCACGTCCCCCATGACCATCGGCAGAACGGTCAGCGCCATACCTATGAAAATGACCGTCAGGGAGATCAGGAAGATCGCGCCGATCAGCATGCGCCCCTGGGTAAACGCGCTGCTGACAATGGTAAATTCGCTGATAAACGGTGCAAACGGCGGGGAGCCGGTTATGGCGATGAAGCCGGCCAGAAAGAGCCCTCCCGACCAGGGAAGCCGCCGCAGGGCACCCCGCACATGATCGGTGCTCTTGCTGTTATAGGAGCGATGGATATTCCCCGACGAGAGAAAGAGCACCCCTTTGGTCAGGCCGTTGGCGAGAACATGGAACAGGGCGCCGAAAATCGCTTTGCCCCCCAGCCCGAGCGCCACCGCCATGATACCCACGTGCTCAACGCTGGAATAGGCCAGCATCCGCTTGAAATCCGCCTGCCGCGCCATGAATACTGCGGCAAAGATCATGGAAACCAGCCCCATGACAATCAGGACATTCTGAAAAAACAGAATCTCATTGGTGGCCAGACTGAGCTGATAAACCCGCAGCAGCGCCAGGAACGCAAGATTGACCAGGCCGCCGGAAAGCAGAGCTCCGACCAGACCGGGCGCCTCGCCGTAGGCATCCGGTTTCCAGGTATGGAGCGGGGCGAGCCCCATCTTTGTACCGAAACCGACCAGCAGAAACACGACTGCGGCGTGAACCCAGCCGGAGGAAAGCTTGCCGGCATACCGCATAAGGTCGTCCAGCAGCAGTGACGGTTCCACCTTGGCGACAATCGTGGCGTACGCCAGGAAGTAGAGACCGATCAGGGCCAGAGCAACGCCGACCGAACAGATTAGCAGGTATTTCCAGGTTGCCTCGATGGAGCGGGCATTCCGGTTGAAATAGATCAGCGGGGCCATGGAGATGGTTGTGGTTTCAAGTGCCACCCACATAAGCCCCAGATGATGGGTGATGGTAACCAGGGAAGCGGCCGCCAGACAGACCAGCAGACCGACACAGAGCGTGCGGTTGGAGCGTTCCCGGCGATAATTAAGGTAGCCGATGGAGTAAATGGCACAGGTTAAAAAAAGCATGCTGGTACTGAGCAGCACGATTTTCCCGAGGGCATCCAGGTGGAACCAGCCTCCCGGAGATTCGGGGGGGGTAACGATCAGCATCCGGGCGGTAATCGCCATATGCCCGCAGGCAAAGAGCGACAGCACCTTGGGGCGCATCCGGTCAAAGGGAATCAGCCAGGTTGCAGCGGCTCCCGAAAGCGGCAGTATGATCAGGGCAGCGTAAAAAAGCATGAATCTACTCCTCTTTCAGGGAGGTCAGAAGTGAAGTGTCCAATGAAGAAAACTCACGGCTGATCTGGTTGATGACAATCCCCATGACAAAGGTGCCGACCAGCAGATCAAGCAGCGCCCCGGCTTCAACCATGATCGGCATCGCTTCCGCCAGCAGCAGACCGAAAATAAAGATGCCGTTCTCCAGGACAAGATATCCGATAACCTGGGAAATCGCCTTGCGGCGGGTCGTCAAGACCAGAAAACCGGTCATGAGTGTGGCGATGGATGCCGGCACAAACATATAGTTCTGGTGCACCGGAAGCATGGGCAGACTGCCGGCAAAACCGAATGAAAGTGCCGTAAAAATAGCACCGAGCAGCAGCGTCGGCACATACCCCAGAAACGGTTCATCTTCCCGCTTGATCTCTGCAGAACGGACGGCCCGTCCCAGCAGCATCGGTATCACAAAGCCCTTGACCGCAATTATGACGATCGTGATCGCCACCAGATGCCAGGAGAACGGGTGTATCAGGCCGGGAAGAATGCCGAGGATAACACCCTGTGCCGCCACCGCACGGATAGAGAACATCAGGCGGCTGGTGCCGAGCGAAATAAAATTGATCAGCAGAACCAGAACGAGAAATTGATCGGCCAGTGAAATCATTGCATCACCTGATAACGAGCAGAGTAGAGAACGCCGCGAGTATCGTGGCGGCAACCAGCAGTTGCGGCACACGGACCAGACGGAGGCGGGCCATGACCGATTCGACAATACCGATCACAACCGCCAGGAGCAGCATGGAAATGATGAAAATGCCCCAGTCCGGGATCGGATTGCCGGTGGCAAAGGGCAGCGCCAGCTGAATGAAAAAGGCCCCCAGCACAAACAGCTTGAGGCTGGCAGCATACTGAATGATTCCGAACGCGGGACCGCTGTGATCAAGCACCATGACCTCGTGAATCATGGTCAGCTCCAGATGGGTATTCGGGTCATCGAACGGGATACGGCAGTTTTCCGCCAGAAGCACGATGAACATCCCGCCGATCAGAAGCAGCAGAGACGCCCCGGCGTACAGCCACGCCCCGCCGCTCACGTTGGTCAGCATCCCGGTCAGGGAATATGACCCGGACAGGCGTGACAGCGTGATCAAGGCAAAAAAGAGTGTCGGTTCAGCCAGACAGGAGTAGGTCGCCTCCCGGGCAGAGCCCATCCCTTCGAAGCTTGAACCGGTGTCAAGCGCGGCGGCCATGGTGAAAAAACGTCCCAGTGCGAACAGGTAGGCATACAGAATCATATCGCCGTCAAACGAAATCGGCGACGGGTGCGCCCCGAAGGGAACCAGCAGTGCCGCGACCGCAGCGGTGGCCAGGGCGACAATCGGACCGGCGCGAAACACCCAGCTGGTGGTCGTACTGAACACTGTCCCCTTCTGCAGCAGACGATAGATGTCGTAATACGGCTGCAAGAAGGGGGCACCGACTCTCCCGGCAAACGCCGCCTTCGTTTTGCCGATGACCCCCAGCAGTAGCGGCGGCATGACGAGTGCCAGAAAAATATGAATGATACTGTTCGTCATGGTAACTCCAAACCCGGACACAGAGGATTACCTACGTTCATGAAACAAAAATCCGCAGGCATCAATGAGCCCACAGCATCAGAATAAACAGGGTGGCAAAGATATACACCATGTACACATGCATCTGGCCATGCTGCAACCGCCTTAAAAACGCAAACGACAGGCCGGCCAGACTGAACAGCGGCGCAACAACCCGCTCCAGCAGCGTTTCCGACGGATGATCACGGCAGCGCGCCTCACCGGGAAAAAGACCAGTCAGCGTGGGACGTTCGACCCGCTGGCGCATGATACCATTGAAAACGGAAACGGCAAGTTCGGAAAATGATGACCCGCCGTACTGCATACGCGCCGTCCCGCGCTGATATCCGCAGCCCCAGGTTGCAGCAGAGGTTACCGGGGCTTTCCCCAGGCGCCACCGCCAGAGCAGCGCCACAAGAGCAGCAGCTGACAGCAGCAGGACACCGGCCAGCGATAGCCTGCCCAGTAATGAACCATATTCGGCCGGCATGGTGTCAAGCGGCATGAGGGGGAAGAAGGATGCCACTGCCGGTGTTACCAGGCGGAGCACCAGCTGCGGCACCACCCCGATCAGAAGGCAGAGCGCCCCGAAAAAAGCCATGGGCACCAGCATCGTCCACCCCGCTTCATGCGGGTGAGCCGCAGCAGGAGTGCGGGGGGTGCCAAGAAATACCGAACTGTACAGCTTGGTAAAGGCGATAACAGCCAGTCCGCCGACCAGCGCCAGCAGCGGGGCAAGAAACACCAGATAGACCAGATTGTCAGATTTGAGCTCGAGGAAGAAACTGAGGTAGAGGAGGAATTCCCCGACAAATCCGTTCAGCGGAGGGATACCACAGATCGCAACCGAGCCGACCAGAACAAGCAGAGCCACCCGGGGCATTCCTTTGCCGAGCCCCCCCATCTGGTTCATCTCGCGTGTGCCGACGGCATGAATAATGGCGCCGGAGCCGAGAAACAACAGCGGCTTGAAAAAACTGTGGTTGAGGATATGGATCAGGGCACCGGCCATGCCGAGATACATAAGTACGGGAGTGTGGCTTGACGCCCCCATCAGGGCAACGCCGAGGCCGGTGGTGATAATGCCGATGTTCTCAATGCTGCTGCAGGCGAGCAGGCGTTTAAGATCCCGCTGGGATACGGCAAACAGAATCCCGAGAAGCGCCGAGGTTATCCCGCTGAGCGTAAGGATGATGCCCCAGAGAAGCGGCGGATCCTGAAAAAAGGTCAGAGTGCGGAAAATACCGTACAGCCCCATCTTCAGCATAACGCCGGACATGAGTGCCGAAACGTGGCTGGGTGCGTTGGCGTGGGCGGAAGGAAGCCAGAGATGAAGCGGCATGATGCCGGCCTTCGCGCCGAACCCGATAAAGGCAGCCAGGGCGATCAGCGTGGCATGGGGAGCAAGCGCCGAAAGCGAGCCGGCAGCCGGCAGCAGAAACGAACCGGTGGCGGCAGCCAGCAGTGAAAAATAGACAAACAGGGCCGCCGTGCCGACGTGGGTGGCAATGAGGTACACGATTCCGGCGCGCCGTACCTCCTCCCGTTCATGCTCTGTCACCAGCAGGAAATAGGCGGAAAGCGCCATGACCTCCCACACCATGATAAAATATATGCCGTTGCGTGCCACCAGCAGGATCGCCATGGAGGACGACAGGATACCGTAGAAAAAGGTCAGCCAGGGTTCGGTGGCCCGATGCCCGGCAGCCGGCCAGTAGCCGACCGCGAACAGAGAACCGGCAGCGGATACCAGAAAAACCGGAAGAAGAAAAAATGCGGAAAGGGGGTCAATAACGAATTCACAGGGACCGAACGGCAGACCCCACTCAAGCACATAAGTGGTGGTAGTCCGGCTGAAAAGGAGCAGCAGGGAAGCGGGCACGCCGGCAAGGGCGGCCAGGATGGTCGCTGCCGCAGAAAGAATCTGACCGGCACCCGGTTTATTTTGAAGGAACAGGCCGGGGATACCGCCAGAACCGATTACCAGCGCGGCGCACAGTGCCACGAGCGCAGGGTCACACGCGCCCTGCATTACAGAATACATAACAAAGAACTCCTTGGCAAAAATCTGGGCAGGTCACGGGCTGTCTCGCCTTCGGCGGAGGCTGAATAGTGAACCCGGAGACGTATACGTGTCAATAAAAAACAGGCTTTGCGTTACTCACGGTAAACGGTGTTATTTCTCTGCACCACCTTGATGTCACCAACCGACATGTCATACACCCAGCCATGCAGGGAGAGCCGCTTTGAATTCATGGCCGAGCGGACAAACGGGTACTCCCTGAGATGCTCCAGCTGCAGCCGGACATTTTCCTCGACAATCAGGTTCATGCGCTGTTCCGGCGGGATGTCCATATGCAGTCCCTTGAGCTTGTCATCCACCCGCTCCCGCGCTTTGTAGGCATTATTCAGCCAGATCGGGATATAGCGATCATCCTCGTTTTCCTCATCCAGCGCGGCGATGCCGCCGCAGCCGTAATGACCGCAGATGATGATATCCGGAATTTCCAGATGATTGATGGAAAACTCCAGCACCGCCGAAAGGTTCCAGTCATTGGTGGCGACGATATTGCCGACATTGCGGTGGACGAAGATCTCACCCGGCCGTGTCTGGGTGATCGTATTGACCGGAACACGGGAGTCAGAACAGCCGATCCAGAGGACCGTCGGCCGCTGCTGTTTGGCAAGCTCCTCAAAATAGTCACGCTCCCGGTCAAACACATCGGAGACAAAGCGCTTGTTGCCGTCAAGAAGCATCGTGATCATGGGCATCCCTCCGGGGCGGTCTTCGCTAGAAGTAGCTGACGGCCAGCAGCACAATCAAGGTAACAAGAGAATAGAGAACATACTGCTGCAGAATACCGCTCTGCAGCCGGCGGATGCCGGAGGTTCGCTGATACAGACGTTTCAGTGCCGGGATATAGACCAACTCCAGCACCGCCTCCGGAATATGACTGGCGAAGCGGCTCTTCCCGGGGAAAAGCCCGGCCATCCTGCCCGGCTGATGACTCTCCGGTCTGAGTGCAAAGGCGAAAAGAGAGGTGAGCATTCCGGCGAACGAGGAGGCGCTGTACTGCATCCGGGGGGCCGGCCGCTGGTAGCCGCACCCCCAGGTGGCAGCCTCCCCCAGCGGGTTCCGCTGCAGAATGCGTCGATACCAGAGGGCAAGAAGGGCAATCACCACCAGCAGCAGCAGACCGGCAAGAGATATCATTGCCGTCGGCACCAGTTTTAAGAGCGCGGTTCCGGCCGCACCGACCGACGACGGCAGCACCGTCAGACTGACACCCTGCAGCAGACCGGCGACAACTCCGGGGACCAGACCGATAACACAACAAATGACCGCCAGCAGCAGCATCGGCAGCAGCATCTGCAGACCGGCTTCATGACCTGTAGCATGCTGTTCCGAGCGGGGGGCGCCGAGAAAAACGACACCATACACCTTGACAAAACAGGCCACCGCCAATCCCCCCACCAGCGCCAGGGCCGGGGCGGCCAGAGACACGGCAACCGCTGCTCCGCCATCCCCCTGCATCCCCTGGAAGAGACCGAGATAGATCATCAGCTCGCTGACAAAACCGTTGAGCGGCGGCAGTCCGCAGATCGCCACCGAACCGACGCCGAACAGCAGGGCCGTATAGGGAAGACGGCGCGCCGCCCCCCCCATGAGGTCAATTTCACGGGTGCCGGTGGCGTGGATGAGCGAACCGGCCCCGAGGAAGAGCAGCGCCTTGAACACCGCATGGTTAAGCACGTGCAGCAGCGCTCCGCTCATGCCGAGCAGCATCATGGCCGGTGAACCGACCTTCTGCCCGACCAGGGCAACACCGAGCCCCATAAAGATAATGCCGATGTTTTCTATGCTGTGGTATGCCAGCAGCCGTTTCAGATCATGCTGACCGATGGCGAAGGCGACGCCGACCACCCCGGAAACGATGCCGAGAGCCAGGACGCAGCACCCCCACCAGAGCGGTATGCCGTGGAAAAAGGAAAGTGTCCTGATCAGCCCGTACACCCCGACTTTCAGAATAACTCCGGACATGGCGGCAGAAACATGGCTCGGGGCATTGGCATGGGCCGAGGGAAGCCAGATATGAAACGGCATGATGCCGGCTTTCAGGCCGAAGGCAAACAGGGCGGTCAGAAAGATCGCCCCTGAAACAGTTGATGATGCCTCCAGGGAAGCGGGGGAGGGAAAAAACCAGGAGCCGCACAACAGATTCAGCAGCGGGAAGAGTGCAAACAGGCCGAGCGTCCCGGTGTGGGTCGTTATCATGTACAGGATGCCGGCATTCTTGACCTCCGGCTTTTCATCCTCGGTGGAGACGAGGAAATAGGCGGACAGCGCCATGATCTCCCAGGCAAACAGGAAACTGATGCCGTCGCGGGCCAGCACAACGCCGCTCATACTGGCGGTCATAAGGCCGAAGAAAAAGGTCATGGTGCGCACGGTACCGGGGTGATTGACGGCGTGCCAGTAGGAGCGTGCATACAGGGCGGCACAGCCGGGGATAAGAAAGATGGGGAGCAGAAACCAGGCAGACAGGGGATCGAGGCCAAAATTGACCGGACCGAAGGGGAGCGTCCAGGCCAGTTCAAACAGAATGGAATATCCGGATAGAAGGGTGATACCTGCGCCGGTCAGGCCGAGGCATGATGCAGCAAGCATCAGGACGATTGACAGCAGTTGCAGCGGTGAGGCTCCCTGAAAACGGAGGAACAGCAACGGCACGCCGGAAAGTGCAGCCAGCAGCGTGGCGGTAAGAATCAGGGTACTCGGGGCGAACAACTCCTGAGCCATGACGCGGCTACCTCCTGATAGTAGTTTCCTCCAGCGTGCGGATCGCAGCCATAATCTCGGCTTCACTGCCGGGGCGATGGAGCAGTTCCTGAAAAGGGTGGTCATGCAGCAGAAATGCAAGTTTTGCCAGCAGATGCAGATGGGCCTTCACGTTGGGGGTCACAAGCGTAAAGAGAATGGTGACCGGCTGGCCGTCTACGGCTTCAAAATCAATGGGGTTTCTGAGAAAGCAGAGGCAGATGGCCGATTCCCCCGCCTGCCCGACGATCGGATTCCGGACATGGGGAATTGCAATGCCGTTCCCGAGGGCCGTTGAACCGAGGGCTTCCCGGGCCAGGAGAGTCTGCAGCAGGAATTCCGGATCCAGCCCGGCCGGAAGTTTCAGCAGGGAGACAACCTCACGCAGTGCCGATTCCGGAGTATCACCCGGCAGATCATAAAAAATGCCGCCCTGCTGAAGCGCCTCTGAAACCGACGACAGACGGCTCGGTTCATTTTCGGCGGCAAAAAGATCTGCCGGGATCATAATTCCTTGGCTGGTGGCCCATTCCAGAAGATCAACCCGATTGATACGATACCGGTCATCATGCTTGTGGGCAGGAAGCCCCTTGCTTTTAATCCAGTTCAACACCGTTTTTTCATCAACGCCCATGGCGTCGGCAAGATCAACAACCTTTAAAAACATCGCAGGACTCTCCGGATACTTGAACATTCCACGCAAACGCCGGTAATTCTGGCTGACGTGCGAAAAACAATATGTTATTACCAATGAAACGTCAATTGCATTTTCTATTTTTCAGAGCAGCGCACCACACGCCTGAAAGGCACACCGAATGGACCACGAACTGACCGCACAACTCAAGCAGGTACTCACCTCACTCCAGCTGCTACTGCCGAAACCGGTGGCCGGGATCGACTGGGCGGTCTGTCATGCCGCCAACTGGCGGCGCCACTCCTTCAGCGGCTATCTGGAGCCGGTGGAAAGCATCGAACAGATCAGACTTGATGACCTGCTCGGCATCGAGGAGCAGAAACGGGTCGTTGAGGAAAACACCCGGCAGTTTCTGGCCGGCTATCCCGCCAACAACACCCTGCTCTGGGGCACACGCGGCACCGGAAAATCGTCACTCATCCGGGCGGTGCTCAACAATTATGCCGGCGAAGGGCTGCGCATTGTCCAGGTGGACAAAAACGACCTGATCCATCTGCCGGACATCGTGGACAGCATCAAGCGCCTGCCGTACCGCTTCATCATCTTTTCCGACGATGTGTCCTTTGAAGTGGGCGAGTCAAGCTACAAAATGCTCAAAAGCGCCCTCGACGGCGCGGTCTACGCCCCGCCCGACAACGTGCTGATTTACGTCACCTCCAACCGCCGCCATCTGCTGCCGGAATTTGAAACCGACAACCGCGGCGCCATGCTGATAAACAACGAAATGCACCATGGCGAAGCGATTGAAGAAAAAATCTCCCTCTCCGGCCGCTTCGGCCTGTGGGTCGGCTTCCACCCGTTCAGCCAGGACCAGTACGTCTCCGTCACCCGGCAGTGGGTCGGCAAACTGTTTGCGAAACAGGGCTCACCACTGGTCTGGACCGAGGAAGCACGGGCAGCGGCTATTCAGTGGGGCTATGACAAAGGGGACAACAGCGGCCGGATCGCCTACCAGTTCGCCTGCCGCTGGGTCGGCATTCAAATGCTGAAGAATCAGGCGACCGCCCTATGAAGCGCCATTACCACGTGGCCTGCGCCATCATTGAACTGGACGGAAAAGTGTTGGCAGCCCAGCGGAGCGCGTCCATGACCCTGCCGCTCAAATGGGAATTCCCGGGGGGGAAGATTGAGGCGGGCGAAACGCCGGAACTCTGTGTGGTCCGCGAAATCCGTGAAGAGCTTGGCGTTGCCGTTGCCATCACAGCCCCCCTCTCCCCGGCAACCCACAGCTATCCGGACTTTACCGTTACCCTGTACCCGTTTACCTGTTGTCTGGCAGGCGGCCTGATTACCGCATACGAACACCACGCCCTGCAGTGGATTGAACCGGCGCGGATGGCAGAACTGGACTGGGCGACGGCTGATCTGCCGGTGCTCGGCGAGTACCTTGCCACAGCCCTGACCGGGGAGAGCCCCACGGCATGACCACCCCCGCATCCCCCCCCATGAACCGGGTCTATTTTTTTCTGATCCTCACCACCTTCCTGTGGGGTGGCAGTTTTCTGTTCACCAAAATCGGCATATCCGCAATTCCGCCGCAGCTGTTCGTTCTGACCAGATTCACACTGGCCACGACCATCATGCTGCTGGTCTGTTTCAACCGCCTAAAACAGATGAATACCGGAATCCTAAACCGGGGGATGATCGTCGGCACCGCCCTCGGCCTGACCAACATGAGTTTTGTGTTCGGTGTCCAGGGGACAAGCATCTCAAGGGCCGGCATCCTCAACAACCTCTTCGTACTGTTTATCCCGGTCATCACAAAGATCGTCTGGCGCGATCGTATCGGACGGGTCAATATTGCCGGCATCGCCCTGGCGGTGGCCGGCATCACCCTGCTGGCAACCAGCGGCGGCAACGGATTCAATCGCGGTGATCTATTATCCACCTTCTGCGCATTCATGATCGCCTGCCACATCATCTCCGTGTCCAAAGTACTGAAGAATGATGACGTGTACCTCATTTCGCTTGTCCAGTTCGCCACCGTCACCCTGATCGCCGGCGCCGCCACACTGCTGCTCCCCCTCCCCGCTTTCACCATCCCCCGCTCCGCAGTTATGTCGGTTGTTTACTGTGCCATTTTTCCGACGGTCATCTGCTTCACGCTCCAGAACTTTTACCAGCGCTATGTCACCCCCACCCGTGCCGGACTGGTGTACACCCTCGATCCGGTCTGGAGCCTCATCGCCGGTTTCTGTTTTCTCGGGGAACGGCTGAATGGCCGTGAATGGATCGGCTGCGGCATCATCTTCATGGCCGCGCTCCTGCCGCTGCTGTACCGTCTCAGCGCAGAGAGCCGCTTGATCAGCACCTATCTCAA
>CAIOXL010000088.1 GCA_903862245.1 uncultured Geobacteraceae bacterium
TGCTATAAAGCCCGACAGACTCCTAGGCGGAATTTTCAGATCGGAAACAAAAGAGGGACCGGCATAATGTCGGTCCCTCTTGACGTGAAGGGGTACTCAATTTTTCCCCTCTCCCTGAGGGAGAGGGTCGGGGTGTGGGGGAAGTGCTGGATTAGACAGCATCGTTGCCCCCTCAACCGGCCTTCGGCCACCTTCTCCCTCAGGGAGAAGGGATAGCGGTAGATCAGTACTAATCAGAATTGTTCTACATCTCCATAATCACCGGCAGGATCACCGGGCGGCGCTCGATGGTTTTTTTGCAGAAGCGGCGCAGTGCCTGACGAACGGCGGTTTTGACCTCGTCGGCATCACAGCGCATTTCGGTATTGATGTCATCCAGCGCAAAAACAACGACCTTGCGGGCCTCCTCAAGATACTCCTGACTTTCATCTTCGAAAACAAAGCCGCGCGAAACAATGTCGGGGCCGTAAATGACGGCGCCGGTCGTCATGTTGAGTCCGATGATGACGACGATCATACCGTCTTCTGACAGGTGCTTGCGGTCCCGCAGCACCATCCTCCCCACGTCACCTACCCCTTTGCCGTCGACAAAAACCCTGCCGGAATCAATCTGCTCAACGATGGCAGCGGTATCGGAATAAAAAGAAACCACTTCGCCATTGGTCGCCAGAATGCAGCGTTCCTCCGGTATCCCCACCGTCTGGGCGAGCTGGATATGTTTGACCAGATGGCGATACTCGCCATGGATCGGAATGAAGAAGCGGGGGCGGACGGTGTTGAGCATCAGCTTCAGCTCTTCCCGGCTGGCATGGCCGGATACATGTACTTCGGAAACCTTTTCATGGAACACTTCGGCGCCACGGCGGTACAGGTGGTTGATCAGTTCCGAGATGGTACGCTCATTGCCCGGGATGACGCGTGACGACAAGATGACGGTATCACCCTTTTCCAGCTTGATCTGTTTGTGATCGTCCATGGCGATGCGGGTCAGGGCACTCATGGGTTCACCCTGGCTGCCGGTGGAGATGATGCAGACCTGCTCGGGGGGGAGGTGCGGCAGTTCCCGCAGATCCATCAGCTGTTCATCGGCAATGGTCAGATAGCCCAGATCACGGGCGATCTGGACATTTTTCACCATGGAGCGGCCGTTCAGTAAAATCTTCCGGCCACAGCGGGCGGCAACATCGGCGACCTGCTGTACGCGGTGGATACTGCTGGAGAACGCTGCCACTATAATCCGGCCGGTGCATTTCGGGAAGATGTCGCCGAACGCTTCGCCGACATATTTTTCAGAAAGGGTATATCCCTCGCGCTCCACATTGGTCGAGTCTGACAGCAGCGCCAGAACCCCCGCTTCGCCGTAGCGCGACAGGCTGGCCAGGTCAGTCAGCTGACCGTCAACCGGGGTGTGGTCGATTTTGAAATCGCCGGTGTGGATCACCACCCCTTCAGGACAGGTGATGGCAAGAGCACAGCCATCGACGATGGAGTGGGCCACGCGCAGGAACTCCACGGCAAAGGGGCCGATCTGCACCGTCTCCCGCGGTTGAACAGTCACCAGTTCGACCACGCCGTCCAGCTTGTACTCCTCCAGTTTTGCCGTCACCAGACCGAGTGTCAGGGCGGTGCCGTAGACCGGGACATTCAGTTCCTGCAGCACAAAGGGAAGGGCGCCGATATGGTCCTCATGCCCGTGGGTAAGGCAGATTGCACGGACGGATTCAGCCCGCTCCCGCAGCCAGGTGATGTCAGGGATAACGTAGTCGATGCCGAGCATGTCGGGGGAGGGAAACATCAGGCCGCAGTCAACGATAATAATATCGTCAGCATACTGGTACGCCATCATGTTCATGCCGATTTCGCCCAATCCGCCGAGGGCGACAATCGTCAGTGCCGCGTGTGATTCTGCTACGTCCATAGGGTATCTTTCATGGTGCAAGGGGGGTCAGAGTAACGATTTTTTTGTCGCATTTTTCGATCCAGGGTATGCCGGGGGTAGCCAGCCAGTGATCGGCGTAGAAAGAGCTCCGCAGGGCACGGTAGGCAATCAGGGCGCGGGCGATGTCTCCCCTGCGCTCATTGATTTCGCCGATTTGCCACAATCGTTCGGCCGCCCGATCGATCGTCGGATGGAAGGGGATATACATGTGCAGGGCCGACTCGAAGCCGGCAACGGCGGCGGGGAAATCGCCGGTACGAAATGCCGCTTCGCCCCGGTCAAATTGAGTCCCCATCCGCCACCAGGTACTGGCCAGAAGCATCAGAACGCCGAACAGAATAATAACAATGCTGTTGGCCAGTATGTTTTTAAGCTGCTCGTTCATGGTTACCTGCCACTGAAAAAGCCGGGAATAAAAGTCAAAAGGATGCCCAGAACAGAGGCGACCACGCCGCACAGAACAACGACCGCTGCCCCGACGTCATAGGGGCTCCTCAGGCGGTGCGCCGCTGGCAAACCCCAGGCCATGGCGACCAGGCCGGCGATGATCAGGAGTATATACTGATAGCCGATGCTCATTTACCGTTCCAGTGACGACTGAATCTGTCTCTGCACGGTCTCCATCATCCAGGTTTCGGACTCGCTTTTGCGCAGTTCGGCGGGGGCAACCACCGGGGGATGCAGGGTAATGGTGATATCCCCGCTATATAGTCTGATCTGGCTGGCCGGGTTAATTTTGCCGCTGCCGTTGATGGTGACCGGAACCACCGGCACATCGGCTTTCCGGGCGAGAATGAACCCGCCTCGTTTAAACGGCAGCAGATTGCCGTCCGGTGAACGGGTCCCTTCGGGAAAGAGTACGACACTCTTCCCCTGATGAATTGTCGCGGCAGCCGCATCCAGGCTTTGCAGCGCTTTCCGCCCGTCACCCCGGTCAAGAGCGATATAACCGCCGCGCCGCATGGAGGCACCGAACAACGGAATATCAAAAAGTTCCTTCTTGGCGATCCAGTGAAACCGGCGCGGCATGGCGGCCAGAAGCGACAGGATGTCGAAGTTGCTTTGATGGTTGCTCATGAAAATGACCGGTCCGTCCGGGAGATGTTCGCTTCCCCGGACGGTCACCTTGACCAGGTTCAGCGCCAACATCAGACGGGCCCAGGAACGGGCATGCCAGTCGTGGACCACTCCGGTTGAATCAAACAGGGTTGAGACAAAGGAGCTGAGTGAAAAAAGAAATGTCAGCGGAATGAAAACCGCAAGATAAAGGTATGCGCGAACCATCACGATCTCCCGATATAAAGTCAGACAAATTACAGTGTTATCGCAGGTGAGTCAAACGAATAATGGAAACGGATGGTGGGCAACCTCTGCAGGCGGAGAACTATTCAAGCGTCGTGCGCAACCGTTTTTTCTCGGCTACGATTTTTTTGCCGGTCAGGCGCTTCTCCTTGGCCCGTTTCGGCACGCGGGTGGCAATCCGTTTTATAACCTTTCGCTCGCGGCGCTCCAGTGCGGCACGCAATCGATCCATGGCAACTTCCCGGTTTTGTAGCTGGCTGCGGTTTTCCGAGGCCTGGGCAACGATCCCGGTCGGGAGATGGCGGATACGTACGGCCGAATCGGTGGTGTTGCGATGCTGTCCACCCGGACCGGAAGCGCGGTAAAATTCAACCTTGATGTCGGAGTCACGTATTTCAACCGTCATAGCGCTTACCCCTTCACGCAGATGGCGTATTTCAGGTAGCGCCCCTCGGGGAAGGTCACCGGATAGGGGAAATCTTCCGGCTGGCCACGCAGGGAGATTACCCGGAGATCCGACCCGGCCTGCAGAGCCCCCCGGCGCAGCTCCTTCAGGTAGTCGGCGACATCCACCTTCTGGTGATTGGAAGAGGCGATCAGCAGCCCGTTGTCCGTCAGTAACGGCAGGGCCGCCGCCACCAGGTCCGAGGTGCCGCCACGGGTGGTGAAGCGGCTCTTTGCGGTGGTTGAAAACGACGGGGGGTCCATGAGAATAACATCAAAGCGTCTTCCCCCTTGCGCTAGTCTGGCCACTACCGCAAGGCAATCCCCGACAATAAATTCATGCTTCTGGAGTGGGATACGGTTGGCGGTGAAGTGGTCTTTTGCCCAGTCAGTGTAGCCGGCCGAGGCGTCCACGCTTGTCACCTGGGTGGCGCCGGCTGCGGCGGCAGCCACTGAAAACGCACCGGTATAGGCAAACAGGTTGAGCACCCGCTTCCCGGCGACACGCCTCATCAGATCATGGCGGTTACGGCGTTGATCAAGGAACAGTCCGGTGTTCAACCCCTGCTCCAGAGTGATAAGAAAAGTGAGGCCGTTCTCCATCACTTCGAGCCGCTGCGGTGCGGCTTTGCCGGCCAGAAGTCGGCCGTAGTTTTTGCTGTCACCCGTCGCTTCCAGTTCACGGGTCTTTTGCGGCCGGCTTTTTTCATAAATGCCGAGGGGAGACAGCAGCTCCTGCAGCAGCTGGGTGACCAGTTTCAGGTGCGGCCGCCAGGCGGCACTGTACAACTGCACCATCAGGTAGTCAGCGTAGCGGTCCACTGTCAGGCCGGGTAGGCCGTCCCCTTCACCATTCACCAGGCGGTAGGCGGTGGTGCCGTTCAGATCAGCCTGGCGGAGGCGCAGCCCGATGGCATTCTGCAGCCGACCCTTCAGCCAGGGGCGATCAAGCCGTATCCGTTTCCGGTCAAGTACCCGCGCAACGATGCGCTCCTGCGGGTCAAGCAGGGCGGTCGCCAGAAAGTCCCCCCTGGCGCTGCACAGCTCCACCGTTTCTCCCGCACCGCCGGCCGGCCATTTACGGGTATAGGCGTCAGCCACAACCCAGGGGTGGCCAAGTTCAATCATTCTGACCGTCTCGGGACCTACGACCCGCACTGTATTCTTTGTACTCACGTGGTTCTCCCTGTTATTTTGAAAATTTGCCGCCGCAATCGTCCTGCCCGCCGCGGATTTTTTCGACGGCGTGACCAAGCGCCGGCCAGACCGCCTCCAGATTTTCCAGGGCGCCTTTGGGACTGCCGGGGAGGTTGATAATCAATGACTGCTTACGAATCCCGGCCACCGCACGGGATAGCGACGCCATCGGGGTTATCGCCAGGCTCTTGAGGCGCATCAGTTCGCCGAGCCCCGGCACCACCCGCTCAACAACCTGCAGTGTTGCTTCCGGGGTAATGTCACGGGGGGAAACTCCGGTACCGCCGGTGGTGAGAATCAGGTCGGCTGCGTCACTGTCGGCCCACTCGCTCAGTACCGCCACAATCTGTTCGTGCTCGTCGGCAATGACACGGGACTGGACGGTCGTCACCCCCCGCAGCGCCAGCCAGTCGGCCAGCGCCGGCCCGCTTTCGTCAACCCGTTCGCCGCGTGAACCCTTGTCACTCAATGTCAGGATAGCTGCTCTCATCCAATTTTCCTCCAGCGAAATTCGTCCTGTAATAACAGAACATCAGTCAGTATAGTTCACCGTCGCGGCACTGGGGCCGCTGCAATCGGTGCCGCCATTATAACCGCAGTTGCCGTGTCTGGTCCATGTGATAATTTGTGAGGTTTTTTCCAGACACTGTCGTTGACTGCTACGGTGGAAACGCACAGCGGCGGGAAGTTGCCGTCAGCGCGGCAAATAGTGCTTGACAATGGGAGGTATGTACCATAACACTCCGTTATTGAATGTTTTTTTGTACACACTCCGCCGGTATAATGATCGTTATATTTTCATTAGGCACCGTTTTTGTCTAGCGCGACTACTCCCCTGGTGTTCTACCCATTGTGATGTAGTGACATGCCGTTAGCCTGCATTCATTTTCGGTAGCGGAATTTTTCCCCCATGGCTCTGTACCCGCGTGTGCAGATGCTACCCGTAACGTGAAGGGCAGCAGTTATAAAGGAACCGTTGATGAATCATGAGGCGCCGTACAGCATCTGTTTCACCGTTACAGCAGGTGTGGTGAAAGCGGCATTCCGTGTCGAAGCCGGGAAGTCCCCGGCATCATGCTGCCTATGAAAAATTTTACTTTTCTGCATACCGTGCGTGGCCGTCTGCTGCTCCTGGCCATCGGCATCGAGGTGCTGATGCTGTCAGCCATGGTCGCCAACAGCATCCGTCTGCAGCACCAGGCCATGACCAGCCAGGCGCGCTGGCAGGCGGCCCAGATGGCGCCGGTGCTGATTGCGGCAATAAAAGCGCCCATGGCCCAGCAGGATTATGCGACGGTCCAGGCGGTGCTGGATGAGAGCCGGGCGACGGATGGCGTTGATTACGTTGTGGTGACCGACATGGGCGACAGGCAGGTTGCCAGCAGCGGTCTGGAGGCGGGACAGCCCTTGCCTGCACCGAGCACGACGTTTTCGATTTTCAACAGGATGAATAAACCGCAATACAGCGTGGCGGTCAACATTTCCCAAAGCGGGCAGCATCTGGGAATGCTCCATTTCGGGATGGATCTTTCCAATATCGCCTCAGCACGCTCAGCTCTGCTGACTCAGGGGGTCGGCATTGCACTGCTTGAAATAGCACTCTCCTCAATCCTTCTGTTTCTGATAGGAATCTGGTTGACCCGTCACCTCACGACCCTGACTGAAGCAAGCCTGGAGGTCGCTGCCGGAAATCTGATCCCGCAGCGGATGAAGGAAGGGAACGATGATGTGGGGCAGCTGGGGGCGGCATTCAATACAATGTCGCGAGCCATTGCCGAGCGAATCAATGAGCTGACCTCTGCCAAGGAGGCTGCCGAGGCGAGCGAAAAAGCGAAGCTGGAGAGCGAGGAACGGCTTAAGCTGGTTCTTGACGGGAGCAACGACGGCATATGGGATTGGAATATCCAAAGCGGCAGTATTGAAATTAACCGGCGTTGGGCCGAAATGCTGGGGTATGCTCCTGAGGAGATCGACCGCTCTATCCATACCTGGTCTGATTTGGTACACCCCGACGACCTGCCGGGGGTGCAGAAGGCGCTGGACGCGCACCTCGCCGGCAGTACGCCGCTGTATGAGACGGAACACCGCGTTCGTGCCAAGAACGGCAGCTGGGTCTGGATTCTTGACCGTGGCAAAGTCGTTGCCCGTGATGAACAGGGGGGCCCGCTGCGGGCGGCAGGTACCCACACCGACATTACTCCTCGCAAATTAGCGGAAGAGCTGCTTCATAAACAGGCGGAACAGCTGGAGCTTGAAGTTGCCGACCGTCAGCGGGCTCAGGAAAGCCTGGCATTAAAGCAGATGCAGCTGGAAAACAGTAACAGTTCACTGCAGCAGCGGATCAACGAGGCTATTACGGAGCTGCGCCAGAAAGATCAGGTTATGATCTCCCAGAGCCGGCAGGCTGCCATGGGGGAAATGATCGGCAACATCGCACACCAGTGGCGCCAGCCTCTTAACGCGCTGGCCATGGTTTTCGGCAATATCAGTTCCGCCCATCAGTGCAACGAACTTACCGCCGAATACCTAGAAAAGACTGTTGAAAACGGCAACCGTCTGATCCAGAAGATGTCAACCACCATCAACGACTTTCGCAATTTTTTCCATCCTGATAAAGAGATGAAGGCCTTCCCGGTACGGGAGCAGCTCCGTCATGCCATAGCGCTGGTGGAGGTCGGGTTCACCAGCCAGAACATTACCATCCGGCTGGATGCCCCCGAGGAGCTGATGCTGACCGGTTTTCCCAACGAATATTCGCAAGTGCTGCTGATTCTGCTCTCTAATGCCAGAGATGCCATTAACGAGTCCGGTGTCGCTGCCGGCATTATCACCGTACGACTGTTCAAACGGGATGGACAGGGTTGCACCGCCGTCAGCGACAATGGCGGGGGGATTCCAGCCGATGTTATGGACAAGATTTTCGAACCGTACTTCTCCACCAAGCAGATGGGCACCGGCATTGGCCTGTACATGTCGAAAATGATTATCGAGCGGAGCATGAACGGCACCATCGAGGCGCACAACAGCGGCGGGGGTGCCGAATTCATCATTGTAACCCCGCTTGACGGGGCGGTGTCATGACTAACGCCGCCACATCGGGAAGTCCCGGGAATCCCGGCAGGGCCCCTGAAGTCAGGGCCTACTGAAAAACGGGGAAGGGCCCGGCCGGCAGAAACACAGTACGAAGTGCACCAGCGGTGCAATGCAAAGGGGAACCATCATGAAGATCAACAAGCTGGACCAGGACTACCTTAAAAACCTCACGGTATTATACGTCGAGGATGATGATGATACCCGGGAACAGTTCAGCGAGTACCTACGCCGCCCGGTCGGGACACTGATAACGGCCGCAAATGGTGCGGAAGGGTTGGAGGCGTTTATCAAGCACGCCCCGGACATTGTGGTCACCGATATTCTCATGCCCCAGGTTGACGGCCTGACCATGGCGTACGAAATTCGGGGGCTTGCCCCGACCGTCCCGATTATGGTAATAACCGCCTTCGAACAGACAGACTACCTGATGCGGGCAGTCAATATCGGCATCGACAAGTATGTCACCAAGCCGGTCAACAGTTATCTGCTCTTCGAATGTCTGCTGGAGTGTGCCCGCCGCCTGAGAGCCGAAGAACAGCTTCAGCTTGTGCATGAGCGGGAAATACAGGCGTTGGCGCTGAAACATCATAAGATAGTTGCCACCCTGGCAGGTGGCATGGCCCACGATTATAACAACCTGCTGCAGGCGATTCTTGGCTATGCGTCACTGGCCAAGATGAAGCTCGATCCGCTCAGTGAAAGCGGTGTTCACCTTGAACATGTTGAGCAGTGTTTTGCCGAAGCGCATAGTCTTGGTCAGATGCTGCTGATTCTTGGCGAGGACAACAGTGAATTGATGAAGGCGGGACAGGTGACGCCGCTTTTTCAGTCTACGGTCCAGTCTGTTCTGCTGGGTACGCCCGTGATTTTGACCATGGATTTTTCCGATGACAACCCGGGCGTCAGATTTTTGAAAAATCAGCTGCACCTTGTGTTCACCAGTCTGGCAACCAACGCGCTTGAAGCGATGCCGTCCGGTGGGACGCTGCACCTGACTGCGCGGTCGGTACTGTTAACCGAACATGACCCGCTGCCGCTTGCACCCGGTGCATATCAGTACCTGTCACTGACCGATACCGGTACCGGGATATCAGAGGAAAACCTGCCAAAAATATTTGACCCGTATTTCAGTACCAAGCAGAAATGCAGCCAGAGGGGGATGGGGCTGAGCCTTGCCCTGTGCCACACAATTATCATGAAGCATGGCGGGTTTATCTCCGCTGAATCAGTACCGGAAGGCGGCGCCAGGTTCAACATCTGGCTGCCGGTTGCCGGGTAGGTCCCTAACTTATCGGAGTGCCTCTCGCCGGTACCGCACATCGTATCGTCCCCGGGCACTCCCCGTAATAACTGTTCTGGGCGCCGCCCTCATCAACAAACAGGAATGTTACCGTGATCTCATCGCTTGCAACAAAGCTGTCCATCACCATTTCCCTCTCCGTGGGGGCCGTGTATCTGCTGGTATTGAACTAAACCGCTGCGCGGTAATTTAAAACCAAACCAAAAGCATCAAACCAGAGGCATCTCCCCGGAGGTGCCTTTTTTGTTTCTTCAATCAGCATGGTCTTTGTCTTACCTTCTTCATGGCCTTTGGCCGCACCCCA
>CAIOXL010000089.1 GCA_903862245.1 uncultured Geobacteraceae bacterium
CACCGGCCGGATCAAAAACATGATCATCCGTGGTGGCGAGAACATCTACCCGCGCGAGATCGAGGAATTCCTCTACACCCACCCCAAAGTCTCCGATATTCAGGTCTACGGCGTACCGGACAGAAAATACGGAGAGCAGGTCATGGCTGCGGTCATTCTCAAAAAAGGGGTGGAAATGAGCGAAGAGGAGGTGCGAGACTTCTGCAAGGGGAAAATAGCCAACTACAAAATCCCGAAATACGTCAAATTTGTTGACGGCTATCCCATGACCGCATCCGGCAAGATCCAGAAATTCAAGATGCGGGAGATGGCCATCAAGGAGTTGCAGTTGGTGGATATGAGGTAACTGCACTGCAAAAAATATGAATCCCCGTCGGCTGGATGTAGTGCAATATAATCATAAAGAGCCTCCCTCAAAAGCTATGTGCAGCAGGTTTTTGAGGGAGGCTCTCTTACTTTGAAAAAAGCGTGTCAGTTCTCTCGAATTCAGATCTTCGCTTACTGTTCTTCCTTACGTATGCCGTACCGTTTTATCTTCCGGTACATGGTTACCATGTTCATGCCCGCTTCCCGCGCTGCGGCGTCAATATTGCCGCCGTGCCGTTTCAGGAGGCTTTTGAGCAGGTCGGCCTCGAAAAGTTCCAGCGCAGTTGTATAGGGTACGTCAGAAGAACTCTGTCCTGTCATGTGCGAGACCGAACTCTGTCCCGGCGACGGCTCAATAAACTGGGCAAGCGTATCACCGGAAATGAACTCACCCGTTTCCACCGCCATACACGCTTCTATGACATTTTTCAGCTGCCGGATATTTCCCGGCCATTCAGAGGCACAAAGAATCTGCAACGCTTCACTCTCAAAACCTTTGATCACTGTTTTGAATTTCTGGTTCTGCAGCTGGATAAAGTGGGCAGCGAGTAGTGGAATGTCACTGCAGCGTTCCCGCAGGGGGGGGAGATGGATGTTGACAACATTCAAGCGATAGTAGAGGTCTTCTCTGAAAGAACCCGATTTTATGGAATCTTTCAGGTCTGAGTTTGTGGCAGAGATGATCCGGACATCAACCCGGGTCGGGTTAGTATCGCCAACACGGTGAAACTCTTTTTCCTGGAGAAAGCGGAGCAGCGTTTTCTGGACATTCATCGGCAGGTTGCCGACTTCATCCAGAAAGAGGGTGCCTCCGCTGGCCGTCTCCAGCAAGCCGCTCCGGCTCTCTGTTGCTCCGGTGAACGCCCCTTTCTTATAGCCGAACAGTTCGCTCTCCAGGACATTCTCCGGTAAGGCGCCGCAATTGATGGCTACAAAACGCTTCTCCCGGCGAGGGGAATTATAATGAATTGCCTGGGCGATCAACTCCTTACCGGTCCCGGATTCACCGGTGACAAGAATGGATGTGTCCCGGACGGCAACCTTGCTGACCCGGTCCAGAACACTTTTCAGTCCTTCACAGGCACCGATTATGTTGTCAAAACGGAACTTATCTTCCAGTTCGGCGCGCAGTTCACGGTTTTCTTCCAGTAACTGCCGTTGCTGAAGTGCGTTTTTTACCCGGTAGACAAGCTCATCGGGCTCAAACGG
>CAIOXL010000090.1 GCA_903862245.1 uncultured Geobacteraceae bacterium
ATCAATTACGTGAGTAGCGCGCGACCCACGACCTTGACCCCGCTGTCAAGCTGTTTTTTCGGGCAAAGCAACTTTTTTCAAAGATCACTACAGAAGTCTAAAGTCCAGTATATATATAATGCTCAATTGTTCAGATATACTTAGAGAGTGAAAATCTGTCAGTTAAGGAGTCGATAATGGCAATAATCTTGCACAGACAGACAACCTAATGACGGTATTTTCTGCCAAAAAAGCAAAAAAAACAGTCACGAGAGAACAGGCAATAGCTGACGGAACCCTTATCAATCTTTCTGGTGCATATCCCGATATTCCGGCTTATCATAGACATCCGGTGGCTTGCACGTCAGAGGTCTGGCAGATAATTGTTGAAGCAGAAAAAGACCCGCATTGTTGCAACACACGTATAGAGATGGTCTGGGATTTGATGTATATGAGTGTCAGCAAGGCTACTGAACAAATTAACGAAAATGAACATTTATTCAAATTCACAGTAATGGAAGAAGATTATACCCTGAAATCAGTTTTGCACTATGGAGACGAAGGCGAACATGTCATCACAATAAAGACACGCTAAAAAACGCCAACCTAGCAGGGTTATTCCTGCACATTGAACCCAAAGACCTTAAATGCCATTTTTCCTTTTCAGCATAAGACTGTCCAGGTCTTCTGCTTGAACGACGCACATCAAAGATAATATAATATCATGAGCCTCCATCAGCATATCTGATCCGTCATCTCCGCCAGCGAGTTTACGTATGCCCGGGTTTCGACACAAGACCAAAACCTTGACTTACAACGAACTGCGCTTGAACAGGCTGGTTGTCAGAAGTTATACGAAGACCAGATGAGTGGTGCCAGGGCGGAACGTCCTGGACTAATGGAAATGATTTTTGTGGGGAACAGTTCCTCCACGGCAAGTTCTATTAAGTTTTTCCTGGAATCCCTGCTTAATTTTGTTTGCCATATGTAGGGATATTACTTCGGCTGTGTAGCAAAATTTTTAAATTGAAGTTAAACAATTTATGTTGAGAGAAAAATAACTGAGACCGTTCCGTTTTTTTAGCAAAAAAGTTGTTGCGAGTTGACTAAAGGTTACACGAAAGGTTACATGAAAAGAAAAAGGCATCTGATCGGTATCAGGTGCCTTTTAATTATGCTTGTGTTTCTATGTAGTTAAGTGGTGCCCAGGGACGGAATCGAACCGCCGACACGAGGATTTTCAATCCTCTGCTCTACCGACTGAGCTACCTGGGCAAAAGGACGTACCTTATAGCGCGTATACTTGCGCAGTGTCAACAGGAAAGTTCACGAAAAAGCTACTCTGACTTTGCCCGCTGCATTTTCAGCGGGATATAGTTGCAGAACGGCTCCTCTTCCATATAGTCGCCGTACACCGCGTCAGCTCTGGCTCGGCACCCGCCGCAGACGTTCATGTATTCACACTGACCGCATTTTCCCTTGTAGGATTTGAAATCGCGCAGATCGTTGAACAGTTCAGAGCTTTCCCATATTTCACGGAACGGGATCTGTTTGACATTGCCGGCGGTGCGGTGGAAATAGGAGCATGGTTTTACGTTGCCGAAACAGTCGATCAGGCAGATGGATTGTGCGGCAATGCATCCTTTGCCGCCGCCGGTGGAGAAGGTCAGGGAGCGGCGCTCGAATGTGGTCCCTTCGGCCTTCGCTTTCTGGGGAACAATCCGGTAATAGTGCGGCGCGCAGGTTGGACGCATCAGGATTTCGTCCTCCGCTTTTTCCTGCTTATAGTGCCAGTCCAGAATTTCTTCGTAATCTTCTTTCGAAATCAGTTCACTCATGATCTCTTCACCGCGACCGGTCGGGACGATCATGAACATGTACCAGGCTGTTGCTCCCAACCCTTTCGCTGTCTTGAACGTGGCGGCAATATCGGTCTGATTGCGTTTGGTAAAGGAGGAGTTGATCAAAAACTTCTGGCCGTTTCTTCGGAAAATTTCCGCTGCCCGGACGACACCTTCGAACGAACCGGGAGATTGGCGGAAATCGTCATGTACCTCGGCGGTCGAACCGTCCAGTGACAGGGAAACCATTTTTATATCGGCCTGTTTCATCTTTTGACAGATTTCATCAGTAACCAGAGAGCCATTGGTTGCCATACACATGCGCAGGCCAAGGGAGGTGCCGAATTCGGCCAGTTCAAAGATGTCGGGACGCAACAGCGGTTCCCCTCCCGAAAGGACAACCACCGGTTTGGAGAAATCAGCGATATCCTGAAGGAGTTGTTTCCCCTCTGCTGTAGTAAAGTCTCCTTCCGAAGAGGTCAGGTCGGAAGAGCATCGGCAGTGAACACAGTGGAGATTACATTTTTGCGTGGTTTCCCACGCGATCCATTTTGGCACAAAGTCAGTACTCATATCGCTCCCATACGTGATTTCAAGTTGATGCAGACAATTAATCGCTGCGTGAAAAAGCGTACCTGAATGGTCGGGTAAACTCAAGAATATATTCCTGAGAGCTGAATCAGGCTGCGGATTCAGGCTGTAAACAAGCGCTTGCAATGTCGGTATTCGTATAGTAGTATGACCCTCCCGCCGCGACTAGCGGCGTTTTACGGGCATTCACTCTCTTAAGGAGCACCAATTCATGCTGAGTATCATGCGTAAACAGAAAGAATCAATTATCATCAAGATCGTCTTTGTTGTCATTGTCCTTTCCTTTGTGGGTACAATTTTTCTGGTATGGGGAAAGGGGAGCGACGGGATCGGCGGCGGTAGTGGTGGGTACGCTGCAAAGGTGAACGGCACGCGGATTTCCCTGGAAGAGTACCAGAGCGCATACCAGCGGATCAGGGGGATGTACCAGCAGATTTACGGCCAGTCCATTCCTCCCGAAATGGAGAAAATGCTCGGGTTGAAGAAAGTTGCGCTTGACGGCCTGATTGATAACCTGCTGGCTATGAAAGAGGCCAAGTCACTTGGCATCAAAGTTTCAAAAGAGGACGTTTCTGCTTCAATAGAAGCCATGCCGATGTTCCAGAAGGATGGGAAATTCAGTTTTGACCAGTATCAGCAGGTTTTGAAATCGAACCGCATGACCCCCAAGGACTTTGAAGAGGGGCAGGAGTCTGAAGTATTGCTGAAGAAGGTGCGTCAGTCGATCAAGGACAAAGCTGTCGTCTCTGATGCGGATGCCCTGGCACAGTACAAAAAGGAAAATGACAGGCTTGAGCTTGAGTATGTGGCGTATGCTCCCTCTGATGTGGTTGCTGAAGTAAAGCTGACCGATGCCGAGCTGACAGATTATCTTCAGAAACATGCTGATGAGTTTAAAACTCCGGAAAAGGCAGCGCTTTCGTACATCCTGATTGACCCGGCCGCGCAGGCGGCAAAAACAACCGTGTCAGAAGAGGAAATCCAGAACTTTTACCAGAAGAATATTGACCGCTGGCAGGGGAAGGACGGCATCATGCCGCTGGCAGAGGTGAAGGAAAAGGTAAAGGGGGAAGCAATCAAACAGAAAACCGCCAAACAGGTATTTGAACTGGCGGCGGACACATTATACAAGAACATCAAGTCCGGTGACCTGGCCCTGATTGCAGGGACGTTGAAACAGAAGGTTCAGGAAACTGCCCTGTTTACCGCAAATGCACCTGCTCCCTCCCTGGCTGGGGAAGCAGCAGTGATCAAGAAAGCTCTTGAGCTGAAACAGGGAGAGCTTGGCGGACCGGTGGAAACGGGCAGGGGGATATATATCCTCAAGGCCAAAGAACGCAAGGCTTCTGTTGTCCCGGCGCTGGCAGAAATAAAAGGGGCTGTTGAAGAGAAGGCCAGGGGGGCAGCGGCAATTGAGCTCGCCAAGAAAAAAGCTGAGGAGGCTGCCAAGCAGCTGTCGGCCAAGGCGGCGATAAAAACTCAAGCCACCGGTAGTTTCGGTTATTCTGCAAAAGGGGATGTCCCGGCAATCGGTGCTGCCACTGAAATGGTAGAAGCGGTGTTCAAACTCTCGGCGGCACAGGCCCCCGGTACTCCGTTCAAGGTCGGCAATCGCTGGTACGCGGTCCGGGTAAAGAGCCGGACAGAAGCGCCAAAGGCTCAGTTTGATGCAACCAGAGAAGAATTGAAAAAGAAGATGCTCCCCAAAAAACAGGATGATGCCTTGGCGGAATGGTCTAAGGGATTGCGGGAAAAAGCCAAGATCGAGATTAATCAGGCGCTGATCGCCGATAAATAGGAGACGGATATGTCAACACTTGTACTGCAGACCGATTTTCCCGGCTTGAAACTGATAGCTCGCGGCAAGGTACGTGATATTTATGATCTTGGTGAAGCGCTGCTGCTGGTGACGTCAGATCGTATCTCCGCGTTTGACGTCATAATGAATGAGCCGATTCCGGACAAGGGGTTTGTGCTGACCCAGATTTCCGCGTTCTGGTTCCGCCAGATGGAAGATATTGTGCCGAACCACATTATTTCTGTTGATGTTGCCGACTATCCCGCCGCATGTCAGCCGTACGCCGATATTCTTGCAGGTCGCTCGATGCTGGTCAAAAAAGCGGTGCCACTGCCGGTTGAATGTATCGTGCGCGGCTATGTGTCCGGTTCGGGATGGAAAGATTACAAGGCGACCGGTGCCATCAGCGGGATTCAGCTGCCGGTCGGTCTGAAAGAATCGGACCGCCTGCCGGAGCCGATCTTCACCCCTTCGACAAAAGCGGACTTGGGTGCCCACGATGAAACCATCACCTTTGAGAAAATGGTTGAAATCTGCGGCCGCGATCTGGCGGAAAAGGCCCGTGACTATACCCTCAGCATTTACACCCGTGCCCGTGATCTGGCTGATAAAAAGGGGATCATTATTGCCGATACCAAGTTTGAGTTCGGCGTCTACGAGGGAGAACTGATCATTATTGATGAGTGCATGACCCCCGATTCAAGCAGGTTCTGGCTGAAGGAGGCATATCAGCCGGGCGGTCCGCAGCCCAGTTTTGACAAACAGTTCCTGCGCGACTACCTGGAAACGCTGGATTGGGGCAAATGTGCCCCGGCCCCCGTTCTGCCCCAGGAAATTCTGGACAGGACGGCGGATAAATACCGTGAGGCCCTGCAGCGAATTGCCGGCATAACAGCATAGCTTATTCATATGCTGCCGGAATCAGGAGGCGGACCGGGTGTCCGCCTCTCTCTGTCTCAACACTTGACTGTTCGCAACCGTGCGGTACACTACTGTCTACCGTTAATTTATAAGTGCAACAACAGGGGAGGTTTGAAATGAAACTTGAAGAAATCAAGGAAATTGCAAAACAGCATAGCATCAAGACCGGCAAACTGAAAAAAGCGGAGCTTATTCGGTCCATCCAGCTGGCAGAAGGTAATATCGCCTGTTTCGAAACCGGTCAGGCTGCTGCGTGCGGCGAGGCGGAGTGTCTCTGGCGTACAGATTGTAACTGATCCTCATCTTCGGTGCCGGGCGCGTGACCGCCACGCGACCCGGGCCGGTCCTTCAGACGGCGGCTTTCTTTGCGGTCGTCCGCTTCCCGGTTTTGCCCTTCTTTTTCAGTCCGTTAAGCTGTCCCACCATTTTTTCCAGGCGGGCGTCAACCCGGTGGTAAATTGAACCCACGGGGTACTTTCCGTTTTTGCCCCGCTGCCCCGCCTTGACTCCGGTAAGAACTTCTATACCCTGCTCGATTGTTTCAATACTCCAGATATGAAACTGCCCGGCCTTGACCGCCTGAACAACGTCCTCGTGCAGCATGAGGTGACGTTCGTTCGTTTTCGGTATCATCACCCCCTGCTGACCACTTAGCCCCTGCGCCCTGCAGACGGCAAAGAATCCTTCAATCTTGTGATTGACGCCCCCGATCGCCTGTACAATCCCCCGCTGGTTCACACTGCCGGTTACGGCAATCCCCTGCTTGATGGCAACGCCCGAAAGGGCTGACAGGAGCGCGTAGAGTTCGGTGGAGGACGCGCTGTCCCCCTCTATGCCGTCGTAGGACTGTTCGAAGCAGATGGAAGCTGACAGTGACAGTGGGTGTTCTCCTGCAAACGTTCCCCCCAGGTACCCGGTCAGGATCAACACGCCCTTGTCATGGATCGGACCGGATAGTTTGACCTCGCGCTCGATATTAACCATTCCGTCCTGCCCGGTGTAGACCGTTGCGGTGATGCGGGTCGGACGCCCGAACGTGTGGTCACCGAGGCTGATGACCGAGAGACCGTTTATCTGTCCGACAACGGCTCCGGCGGTGTCGACCATGATGGTGCCGTCTTCATACAGCTCCTGCAGCCGCTCCTCAATCCGGTTGACACGGTACAGGCTTTCTTCGGCAGCGGACCGAACGTCATCCCCGCTGATGATTGATCGGTCCGCCTTCACCGCCCAGAAACTGATTTCACGAATAAAGTCGGCAATTTCCATAAACTGGGATGAGAGCCTGCTCTGGTCATCCGCCATGCGTGCCGTATGTTCCAGCAGTGCCGCAACGCCGCTTTTATGGAACGGCAGCAACCCTTCGCTACGGCAATGGCTGGCGACAAACAGGGCGTAATCATACATTATTTCCGGTGTCCGGACGACGCGGCTGTCAAATTCGGCCTTGACCTTGAAAAATTTGCGATAGTCGGGGTCAAGGTGGAAAAGCAGATAATAAATCCAGGGGGTGCCGACCAGTATGATCTTGACACTCATCTGAACCGGCTCCGGCTTGAGCGAAACCATGGTCATGAAGCGGTACTGCTCCAGAACGTCCTCAATTTTGATCTCGCTGTTACGGATGCTCCGCTTCAGCGAATCCCAGACAAACGGATTGATCAGTACTTCGCGGGCGTCGATTACCAGATAGCCGCCGTTGGCACGGTGCAGGGCCCCGGCGCGGATCATGGTGAAATCGGTTACCGCCACGCCGCCGTACTGCATGACATGCTCAATGCGCCCGAAGAGGTTATTGTAGGTCGGGTTGGATTCAAACACCACCGGTGCCCCTTCAGTATCCTTGTTATCCACCAGTACATTGACCTGATAGCGGTCAAAGGTCGGTTCCTGGCGCGGCATTTTGATGCCGGGAATCTGGGGCTGGGTTGACTGGGGTTTGAAATCGTCCAGTGTGTTCAAAATGTCTTCCTGAACCGAGTCCAGATACGCGAGTACTTTATCCAGCTCCCGGTATTTTTCCCGCAGCGGATCAAGGCGGTGTCCCAGGCAGGACATTCCCAGCTCCCGGTCCGCTTTGACCAGGGCCTCCTTGGTGGCTTTCTCCTGATCACGAACCGTGCGCAGCACTTCATTTAACTG
>CAIOXL010000091.1 GCA_903862245.1 uncultured Geobacteraceae bacterium
CAACTCGGTCATGATCTTGCTCCTCTTCATTGGGGTGCGGCCAAAGGCCAGGAAGAAGGTAAGACAAAGACCATGCGGCTTGAAGAAACAAAAAAGGCACCTCCGGGGAGATGCCTCTGGGTTGATGCTTGTGGTTTGGTTTTAAATTACCGCGCAGCGGTTTAGTTCAACAAGGTGGTATCGCCCTACAACATCGGCGGCAACCGCATGGCGCAGTCAATCCTGCGGCCGAATGTGGTTGATTTTATCGAAATAGCCACCGGTAATGAACATATGGAATTGCAGATGGAGGAGATCGACATCCCGGCCCACTCGGCTTTTGTCGGTGAAACCCTTGTCACCTCCGGATTCCGCAAGGAGATCGGCGTCATCATCGTGGGGATTAAAAAGAGTCACGGCAAGATGGTGTTCAATCCCCATTCCCAGACCAAGATCGAAGAGCATGATACCCTGATTGTTCTGGGGGATCCCCCCTCCATCCACAAGCTTGAAGATCTGGTCAGCCGAGCGGCATCAGATGAAATCATCAAACAGCACAGGAAAGATCATCATGAGAAGTAAGATTCATGCCCATGTCCCCTACGGCCGTCTTGCCGAACATCTGACCTATGCCATTGCCAACCGTATCAATCCGGAGGTGTTTTTTTCGGCAGAGGCGCTTGACACCCTGATCATGGCGGAACTCTCGCCACTGGCTGATGCGCTCCGCGATGCCGGCCTTGCCACAACCATTCACGCTCCGTTTCTGGATCTCAACCCGGGTGCGGTCGATCCGACCATCCGCGCGGCAAGCCGCCGGCGTATCATGCAGGTTATGGAAGCCGCCGAACTACTCAAGCCCCGGGTGATCGTGGTTCATCCCGGCTATGATGATCTGCATTACGGGGACAACCGGCCGGTGTGGCTGAGCAACAGCATCCAGTTCTGGCAGGAGTTTGTTCCCCTGGCCCGCCAGCTGGGCACGATTCTGGCGGTGGAAAATATCTTTGAGAAGGAGCCGTCCACACTCAAGGCGCTGCTTGAAGCGATTGATGACCCCTGCTTCCGCCACTGCTTCGATGTGGGACACTGGAACATGTTCACCACGGAGACTCTTGATCACTGGTTCAGCGAACTTGGCAGCTACGTGGTCGAAAGCCACATCCATGACAACCATGGCCAGTGCGATGAACACCTCCCGGTGGGAGAGGGGGCCATCAATTTTGAGCAGTTTTTCCCGATGCTGACGAAACATGCCCCGGATGCCGTCTGGACCATCGAAGCACACAACACGGAACATCTGCAGCGGGCACTGAAAAATATTCAAGCCTACATTTCCTGAGAAAAGGGTAGCCATGTCAGAAACAATACTGGTAAGCGGCGGCTGCGGCTATATCGGCAGCCATGTTGTGCGTCAGCTCTCCGAAGCGGGGCGCACGGTCGTTGTCTATGACAACCTGTCCACCGGGTTCCGTGACGCCCTGACACGGGGTGAAACGCTGGTTGAGGGTGAACTGGCGGACCGCGCGCGCTTGGAAGAGCTCTTCCAGCGTCATCGCTTCACCACCGTCCTCCATTTTGCCGCCGCGATCATCGCACCGGAATCGGTGTCACTCCCCCTGAAATACTACGGCAACAACACCCGCAACACCCTGGGGCTGCTGGAAACGTGTGTCAAATACGGGGTCAAACGGTTCATCTTTTCCAGCACCGCCGCCGTGTACGGCATCCCTGCCGGCGGGGCGGCATCTGAAGAGAGTACGCTGGCGCCGATCAACCCCTATGGCACCTCCAAGCTGATGAGTGAATGGATGCTGCGCGATGTCGGCGCTGCCCACGGCTTGGGGTATGTCGCCCTGCGCTACTTCAACGTGGCGGGTGCTGACCCGCAGGCCCGCATGGGGCAACGGACCCCGGAAGCCACTCATCTGATCAAGGTTGCCTGTCAGGCGGCACTCGGCATGAGGGAGAGTGTCAGTGTCTACGGCACCGATTACCTCACCCCGGACGGAACCGGCATCCGTGATTATATCCATATCGAAGACCTTGCCTCAGCCCACCTTCATGCGTTGGCCTATCTTGAGAAGGGGGGGGAGTCAACCGCGATGAACGTCGGGTATGGTCACGGCAGCAGTGTGCGGGAGGTCCTTGATGTGGTGCAGAAGGTCAGCGGCGTTACGCTGAACATTGTGGAGGCGGAGCGGCGCCCGGGCGACCCGGCATCGCTGGTGGCGCAGGCGGACAAAATAACGGGGCTTACCGGATGGCAGCCCCGTTATAACAACCTCGAAACAATAGTCGCTGATGCCTGGCGCTGGGAAAGCAAGCTGGCGGGTAAGTCATGATGGTCTGTGGTTGAACTTTTGAAAAACGGTTCACCACGGAGGCGCGGAGAAACATCCTGCTGTCATCTGATTCATACCGGCGGTTCCTGCTTCACGCGGTCTCCGGCTGTGCCGTCTCGGCTTTCCTGGCTGCTACTTCGTAAGGGTTATTGGTGTATCCGTATCTAAACTCGTAGTAGAGATATGTGCAGATAAACCTGATACGTCCCTCATCCCGCCATTGCCGTTTGTGCTCATCCTCATGCCTGTGCCACCAGGCGGATACCTCTGCTTCCGGTACTGAAAAATACGCGGTCTGCCCGATTGTGATGGCGTACTTGGTTGATCCGTTTAACTTCCCCACAAATTTTCCCAACCAATGATTGTATTTATCCATGTCGTTCACCCTGTCAGTTTGCTGTAATTCCAATTCCATTTCAAAGCCCTCTCTTCGTTGGCTCGTCATCGGCTCCTCAACGTACTATCTTGTACGCCGCCGTCGGCGGTCTCCACGCCGCCTGGAGATCATCTTTGAGCTGGAACTGGTATAAGTTGTCTTCGTGTTATTCCTTACCCGCCACATTCGGGGCCTGCTTCTTGTCGTAGCTCCTGAACGCGCCAAGTCCCAGCATCCCGATCAGCACCTGCATGGTTATCGTGGAATCAATCACCGGTAACGAAACGGTAGAACCGTAGACTCTGACAACCCAGGACATAAGCGGCTGAAGAATAGCAACATAAATAAAAGAGAATCCGCACGCCCAGCCAATAAACGGACGCCACCCTGCTACGAAAATATGTTCACTTTTCGCTTCCTCCAGAGTGATTGTCGTTTGCGCTGCCATTGCAGAGTTTTCCAGCTCCATCAACTTTTGGGTGATTTCGGCCTGTTTTTCAGCAGGGAGGTCACCGGTGATCGCTTCTCTGATGTCCTTGGCCAACTGTCCGACACCGCCGAGCAAGCCGCCGACGGCCCCACTGCTGATGTCTCCTAAAATGCTCATGTTATCCTCCTCTATAGGTGTATGTAGCGGCCGTTGTGTGCCAACGCCAAGAAATTATGCAAGTGCCAGTTTGCCCGCCTTCCAGAGTGCCTGCTGCTCCCGCCACCTGGGGTGCTCGATGTGCGGTGCATCGTACAAACTCTTGAAGTGGCCGCCCCATACCAGTCCGTGTTTTTCCGCAATTGCCCCCATTGAGTGCCAGAGTGCCTCTGGTGCCTGCCACCAGATAACGCCCGGTTTTGAGAGCGGCACAATGTCCCGGGCAAGATCAAAATTGTGCGGCGACTGTCCGCCATCTGCAGCGGTAACCTTCTCGTCCGACTCGTCGACCGCGCCGTCATGGTCATTGTCTAACCCGTCGTGTGCCTGGATGAACAGCCCGTGCTGAACTTTGATGGAGCGGTATGCACCGGTCCCGGGCACCACCATCCACTCATAGCCGGTCGCGGCATATGCTTCAAGCCTGACGAGTTCAACTGCAGCCAGAAATTCCTGTACCAGTTCTGTGTACGTCATCGTTTCCTCCATAGTTTGAAATGTGATTTCAGCTGTTCATCGGTGTTACGTCACTAGCTGCACTTCATACGCCCATGCCTCTCAATGCCCAGTCTTTCCTGAACCGGGGCAGAGAGGAACGCTTCAACCACGGCAGCGTCAAACTGGGTGCCGCTGTGCTTCAGCAGTTCTGAAAATGCTGATTCCCGTGAGAGCGCCTTACGGTAGGGGCGATCGGAAGTCATGGCGTCGAAAGAGTCAGCCACCGCGATGATTCTGGCGGTGATGTCGATCTTGTCGCCTTTCAGCCCGTGTGGATATCCGCTCCCGTCGCAGCGCTCGTGGTGAGACTTAACGCCTGGAATTACATCTTTCAGAGGTTTGATGTGCATTAAAATCTCTTCGCCGAAGGTTGGATGCATCTTCATATGAGCAAGCTCTTCACTGTTCAGCGGACCGTTTTTCAGAAGTACTTCGTCACGTACGCCCAGTTTCCCGATGTCATGCAGGGCGGCGGCCATTTCCAGCCGGGTGTGCTGATCTGCCGGCAATTCCAGCCGCCATGCTATTGCAAGGCTGTAATCAACCACCCGCCGGGTATGGTCGCCGGTGTAGGGGTCACGTTTTTCTATCGTCTCCGCCAATGTCCGCACCATGGCGTAGAAGGACTCTTTCAGCCGGTTGTAGAGCAGCGACTTCTCAAACGCCATGGCAGCCTGTTCGGAAAGAGTGGTGAGCAGTTTCAGATCTCTGGCCAGATACTCTGTCTTTTGACGACTCCCGACACAGACATACCCCACGGTTTTCTCCCGCATCGTCAGGGGGGTACTCATTGCAGAGCTGAGCACGCCTTGTGTACCGGTGAAGCGATAATCCGCCGCCAGATCATTTACAATCTCCGGCACCGGAGTAACCAGAAAGTTTTTCGACAGTTCGGCCGGAGTAAGCGGCATGGTCAGGTGCTCTGCTCTGTTACCGTGATCCGCGAAGACCTCGGTAATGTCACCAGCGTCGTTGCACAGCAGTAAGGCGATAACATCGGCCGCCATAATCCTTCGGATTTCCTCGGTGACGATCCTTACGACCTCTTTTGTATCCAGGCAGCTGCCGATCTTTGCCCCAAAGTCACATAACAGGCAGACCTCCCGGTATTTATCAAGGGTTTCACGCCCCAGGGCCATTCGTTCCGCTTCGCCATTAACCAGGTACTGAAGCAAGGCAGTCACTGTTCCGTGCCCGTTTTCCCCCTTGATGGTGGCGATGACTCTCCCCCCCTCGATCAGCGGGGCAGAATGGCCGGATTCAACCGCCGCCGGGTTCCCGAACAGCAGCGTCCCGTCATGGTCACAGACGCAGACCGGTACTTTCTGCAATCGGCACATATCCTGTACGAGTGCTGCTGCTTCAGCTTTAGCCAACAATCGTTGCAGAGTAGTTTTCGCCATAAGCTTCCTCGTGGGCAATGCGTTGGGCAGTGTCGGGAAACGCGTCTGGCCGGGCCGCAACTTCCCGTGCCAGGGCCAGAATTTCGTCCGGGTTGAATGGCTTTGTCATGTAGCGGTCAGCCCCCACCTCCCGCCCTTTTTCCTTGTCGAACTCCTGCCCTTTTGCCGTCAACAGAACGACAAAGGTATTGGTCATGCCGAGCTCTTCTTTTACCCTGCGGCAGACTTCAAAACCGTTCATCTTCGGCATCATGACGTCCAGAAAAATCATGCAGGGGACCTCTTTTTTGATGATTTCCAGCCCTTCGTCTCCTGCTGCTGCAAAAAACAGCTCTACACCTTCATCCTCAAGCACCTCCAGGGTCAACTGCAGTAATTGCCGGATAAACGGCTCATCATCAACGATCAGAATTTTAACCATGGTTGGACTCCTCATAGCGTAGGGCGGGAAACTCCACTGCAATGGTGAAAATAAATGTGCTCCCTCTGCCTAATTCACTTTCCACCCAGATCCTGCCACCGTGATATTCGACAATCTCCCGGCAGATCGGTAATCCCAATCCGGTCCCCTTTGGCTTGTCGGTCAGAGTGTCCCCCACCTGTTTGAATTTTTCGAATACGGTTTCCCGGTCTTTCGGGCTGATGCCGATGCCGGTATCACTGATACGGACCTCGATAAACGGTGCCCCGTCATCGTCCTGGGTCATACCGGCACATACCGTTACGGTGCCTTCCCCGGCGAACTTCCAGGCATTGGACAGCAGGTTGATGACAACCTGAATCAGGCGGTCACAATCTCCCGATATATTCGGCAGATCAGCATCGACCCGTTTCAGCAGTGCGATGTTTTTCTGTTCCAGCAACGAAGATACCGCTGCCACTGCCCTATCAATGACCTCTTCTACAGAGACCTGCTGTACGTGCCATTCGATTTTGCCGGCTTCCATTTTTGCCAGGTCAAGGACATCGTTGATCAGTGCCGTAAGGCGTTTCCCCTCAGAAATAATTATTTCGGCCACTTCCCGGATTTTTCCCAGCGCGCCGGCTGCCTTTGCATCCTCAAGGCGGAGCACCGGGAGTACGGATTCATCCAGCTTCATTCTGATTATCTGTGCAAAGCCGAGGACAGACGTGAGGGGCGTCCGCAGTTCATGGGATACGGTATTGAGGAAATTCGATTTAATTCTGTTGGCCTCTTCCGCCGCCTCTTCTGCCCTTTTTCGGATTTCAATCTCTTCGCTCAGTTCCCTTGTCCGCTCCTCAACTTTCTGTTCCAGCGTGCGGCTGTACTCCTCAAGATTTTCGGTAGCGGTTTTCAGCCCCTCGTACAGCCGCACATTTTCGATAGAAATTGCAACCTGCGACGAGAGGAGGTCGAGGACGTCAAGCCTCTGGCTGGTAAAGGCACCGGTTGCCAGGCTGTGCTCAAGGTACAGGACGCCGGTTATCTTCCCCTGATTGACGACGGGGGAGCAGAGGATGGATTTCGGCAGGTTCACAAAAATATAGGGATCCTGGGTGAAGGCACCGCTGTGGGCCGCATCGTCCAGCACCACCCGGTCACCTGTTTGTGCCACATGGTTGATGATCGACTCGGGAATGATGCGGCAGCCGTCCACCGGCAGAGAGAGGAGCACTACACTGTTGCTGGTGCCGGTCGTGCCTTCGGCTTCGATGTAGAGTTTGCTGTCACGCTTCAGTATCAGCAGACCCCGGGTGGCTCCGGCATTCTCGATAACAAAACCGAGCA
>CAIOXL010000092.1 GCA_903862245.1 uncultured Geobacteraceae bacterium
GGGGGAGTTGGCGAACACAGTCGCGGGAGTGTTCAAAACCAGATTTGAAGAACAGTACGGCAGTGTGGCTCTTGGCCTGCCGCTGGTGGTTTCGGGGCGGCTGCAGACCATCCCGGGACTTTCGGATGCGGTTGCATCATCAAGTCTCAATCTTCAGGTAACAATTCCCTTTAGTACAATCGATGGCGCAATCGCCATTACGGTCATGGCGTATATGTAACCAAGGGGTGTGCCGTTGTGAATGATCTGCTGGATAGTTATGGCGCCTTGTTGGAAGAGGTGGATATCTGGTTTGCCCGCTGTCTTGAGCGGCACCCGGAAATGATCGCCTGCCGTGCCGGCTGCTCTGCTTGCTGTCGTGGGCTTTTTGATATCACCCTGCTGGATGCGCTGTACCTCCGGCGCGGTTTTGACCGGCTGCCCGGGGAGGTGAAGACTAAGCTCTCTGCTGAGGCATCCCGGCGTCTTGAGGGCTTGACGCGTGTGAATCCGGCTTTTGTTGAACCCTGGCTGCTGAATGGCATTCCCGAGGCTGACTGGGATGCACTTATGCCGGAGGAGGATGAAACGCCCTGTCTGCTGCTGTCGGCAAGCGGCGGGTGTCTGGCGTATGAGTACCGGCCGATGACCTGTCGCCTGAATGGTATTCCCCTGATTGATATCTCCGGGGAAGAGCTGTTTGATGAATGGTGTACCCTGAATTTTACCGATGCGGATCCACGGCAGTATGCCGATCTGCGCTTCGGGTTCACGGATCTGTTCAACCGGGAACTGCTCCTGTTTCGGGAGCTTCTCCGCCGCCTGACCGGCAGCGCTCGCAACGAGGTCGATCTGTTCATACCGGCGGCACTCGTCATAGAGTATGACAAGGCCGTGTCGGCGATTAAGACTCTGTCTGATTAATCCACGGCGACAACAAAATTGCCGGGGAATCCCTTCTTCTCAAACAGTTCCTGCCCAGATTGCGCCGCGTGCAAAGAGGGGTAGCGCCCTACGCGGACCCGGTAGAACATGTTCCCTTTGACAATTGCTTCCTGGACGTCGGCCGCACCGTATTTTGTTCTCAGCTCATCCGCAGAGCGATACGCATTGGCCCTGTTTTTATATGCGGCCACCTGAAGTGCAAAACGCCCGCTGTCGTAGCTGACCGGGGCGCGATATTCAGTCTCTCCCCCTGCATGGTCAATCTTATAGCCGAGGGCGACAACTTTGACCGGTGCCAACCCCTCCTGAATCATATCGAGCTTACGCGCCGCCCCCTCCGAAAGATCGATGATCCGGTCGCCGACAAACGGGCCACGATCATTGATGCGTACCACAATTTCCCTGCCGCTGCGTTTGTGCCGCACCCTCACATAAACTCCGAGCGGCAGTGTTTTGTGGGCTGCGGTCATGGCATTCATGTCGAATAATTCCCCGTTGCTGGTTTTCCGGCCATGGAAATCCAACCCGTAACTGCTGGCAATCCCCTCCTGCACGAAGCCTTCATGACTGGAAAGCGGTTCATAGCGTTTGCCGGCAATGGTGTACGGCTTCTGCCCCGGTTTTTGCCGGGAGGAAGCGCTTGGGTCCTGCGGGGAGTAGGCGCGAGGAATGGCACACCCGGTCGTCAGGAGTGTGAACAGTGCTGCCGATGAAAACAGAATAGTACGGATTTGAATGGTCATAAAGTCAGGGTACCCAACAGCTGCTGCAGTATTTTCCCGGTCGGGAGTTGTTTTCGCGTGTAGTACCACGATTGGCGGTGCCGGTAAAGACGTATTCCGTACACGATCTCCGTCAACGTGGCAGGTGCGGGATTATTCGCCTTGACAAATGGTGGTGATCCTATTAGGCATTAACCCGAATCTGTCAAACAAGGATAGCCACTATGTCACGCTCACTACCGTTCAATTCAGCCATGATCTGCGATTTATTTACGCCGCTTCCTCCTGATGCCGGGGGGGATGACACCGCCGGCTTCTGGGCTGTGCTGCAGGGCGCCTCCCTTCTGGTTCCGGCCGGATCGCTGCAGTCTCTCCTTCCGGGTGGCCCGCTGCCGGCCGGTATCGTTCCGGAAACGGAGTCGTTGAGGATCGGCCTCTGGCAGGGGAAAGCGCTGCGGGCGGTGCGTATCGCTCCGGATGCCGCCGTGCCGGCGGAGTATGAAGCCCTGCCGTTTCAGGGGCCGGATGTCCGGCTCGATGACGCCCTGGCGACACTAGCGGGCCGGGCCGCCCAGATTCTGCACTGGGAACGGCGCAGCCGCTTCTGTTCCCGTTGCGGAGGCGAGCTGTCCAGAATGACGGCCAGTTGGGGTAAACGGTGCTCGTCGTGTGGTGATGAGCATTTCCCCCATATTCACCCCTGCATTATAGTACTGGTGCGGCGAGGCGCTGAACTGCTGCTGATCCGCAACGCATCCTGGAATCCGGGGCGCTTCAGTCTGGTGGCGGGCTTTCTCGATTTCGGCGAATCCCTGGAAGAGTGTGTTCAGCGGGAGGTTCGTGAGGAGGCGGGGATAGAGGTGACCAATATCCGCTATGTGGGGAGCCAGTGCTGGCCGTTTCCGAGCCAGCAGATGGTCGGTTTCCTGGCTGACTATGCCGGGGGGGAGGTCAGGCCGGACGGCGTAGAGGTCGTGGAGGCGGATTGGTTCCATGAAGATGCCCTGCCCATGTCCCCGGGAGGAAAACGGAGCATTGCCCGCTGGATTTTTACCACCTACGGAAAAAGCGCGGGTATGGGGGTTTCCTCTTAAAATTGATGCTCCCGAAAACAGAGGTAAACGCGGGGCGATGGTGTTACATCGGGGATACAAAATTCCGGTTTTTCCATCGCCCCGTCGCTGTATATCCTTCCTGCAGACGCGCAATTCTCCCTCGCCATTATTTTTTACCGCCGCCAAAATTTATCTGCTTGACGTTCCTGCGTGATGTATCTATCATTTGACATAGTATGCCATTTGATAACAACGGAGATCATATGCAGCCATTGACCGGGCGACAGCAACAGGTACTGGACATGATCGGCAATTCCCTTGCCAATGCCGGATGTCCACCCACTCTGCGCGAAATATCCGACAGTATCGGTACCAAGGGGACCGCCACAGCGATTGCCCATCTCGACGCGCTGGAGCGGAAAGGGTACATCAGTCGGCGAGGCGGCTCACGGGGAATCATTCTCGCCAACCGGCCGGCGTCATCGATACCGGTGCCGGTAGTCGGCACGGTCAGGGCGGGAACCCCCGAACCTGCTATTGAGGATCTTCAGGGATACTGCGCTGTGGACCCCTCCTGGCTCCGTGGCGAGGGATGCTACTTCCTCCGGGTAAAGGGTGACAGTATGGTTGATGCCCATATTCTTGACGGCGATCTGGCGCTGATCCGTCCGCAACCGACCGCCGAAAACGGCGAAATTGTCGTGGCGGTTGTCGACGGTGAAGCGACCCTGAAGCGTTTCTACCGGGAGGCCGGTCAGATTCGCCTGCAGCCGGAAAACTCATCACTCCAGCCGATTATTATCAGGGATGGCGAGGCGGAAACAGCCGTGGCCGGAAAACTGCTGCGGATTGTCCGGAACTGCGAGTGACTTCCAGGAAGCCGGTGCGCATAGCGGTTCTTTTTGAACCGGGTAAAAAAGCCCGTCCGGTCTGGTTCGAGCTCAACCGGCAACAGCATCGGGTTCAGGAAACAACCTACCACTGGCAGGATTGTGTCGGCGAGCGCCAGTTCCTCCACTATGCGGTTACCGATGGTGATGCGCTCTACGAACTGGTGTTCGATCCCGCCGATCAATCCTGGACAATTCTCGGACAGCGTACGGACTAATCATGCCGGATCACCGGGTCATCCTCCACCTTGATATGAATGCATTCTTTGCCTCTGTGGAACAGCAGGCCAACCCTGCGCTGCGCGGCAGGCCGATAGCGGTGGTCGGCGGTAGCGGCAGGACAGTGATCACTACCTCCTCCTATGAAGCCCGGGCCAGGGGTGTTAAAACCGGCATGGCGATCTGGGAGGGAAAACGGGTCTGCCCGGAACTGATGGTCGTTGTGGGAGACAACCGGAAGTACACCTACACCTCCACCAGAATCAACGAAATATTCCGGGAGTTTACTCCGCTGGTTGAGGCGTTTTCAGTTGATGAATCCTGGCTTGACGTTACCCATTCCCTTTCTATCTTTGGCTCTGCCGAAACAATTGCACACCGTATCAAAGCCCGTATTCTTCATCAGTTCGGACTACGCTGCTCCATAGGAATAGCCCCCAACAAGCTCCTGGCCAAGCTGGCAAGCGACATGCAAAAACCTGACGGACTGACAATCATCACTCCGGAAAATGTTGCGCGTGTTCTTGAGCAACTGCCGATACATGAACTCTGCGGCATCGGTAAAAAGATGCAGCGTCATCTCAATATGATGTCAATCTACACCTGTGGGGAGCTTGGGCGGTGCGCAGAGGAACGCCTGACGCGCGTGTTCGGCATCGTCGGCACGCGACTGAAACAGATGGGGCAGGGGAGAGACGAATCACCGGTGATCCAGTTCGGCGAGGAGGACGGTATAAAAAGCGTCGGTCACAGCCGTACCCTGGAGCGGGATATTGAAGACCCTGCCGAGATCAGGCGCTTTCTGCTGCAGCTCTCGGAGATGGTGGGCAGCCGGGCCAGGCGGTACGGTGTTTCGGGGAGGACGATCCATCTGTATGTGCGGTATGCAGACTTCTTCTCTTCCTGGGGAAAACAGACGACGTTGAAAAACTACATCAACCGGTCAGATGAAATCTACCGGGCAGCCGTAAGTATTCTCAGCACCGTTGAATTGGAACAGCCGGTCAGGCTGCTGGGGGTGAGTCTTTCTAATGTTAAGCACCAGATTGAGCAGCTGCCGTTGTTTGAAGATGAGCGGAAGAAGCTGGGGGCAACACAGGCGATGGATGCGGTCAATCAGAGGTTTGGGGATATGGTTGTCACGTTTGGCTCGCTGCTGCCGGACAAAGAAAAGGCCGGGTCACATGTAATCCCGCCCAGTTGGCGCCCTGACGGGATAAAACACATCGACATTATATAAAATCCCGTAGGGGCGATCCGGTGGGTCGCCCGAATTGTGACCTACACAATATGAAAATTGGCATGAATTATTTTCTGCAGCTCTTCGATTTTGATCAGGGCGTGTCGGATCTGTTCACGTTCGGCGGATGCCAGTTGATATGGGTTGAGGTAATGGGAATCGTCCTGAATTCCTTTGAGGGCTTTGATCTGTATCAGAATCCGCTGTCTGGTGAGCACGTGATAGGCCTCGACCAGATCACGGGCAAAGGATGAAGAAAAGCTCCCTTCCGCCTCCAACAGCGCAATACGCGCCAACGTGCTGGTTGCGGCGGCGCTTTGGCTGATGGCCAGAATACGGACATTCATAACAAGTGGAGCCCACGCCAGCAATTTGACATTGAATTCCCCCTTGTGATCGCCACTCCCCTCCGTCCAGATTTGTTTCATAAAGCTGAGAGCCAGCTGCATCTCCGTTGCGGCCTTGGCCATTCCCCACAGAACCTGAAAATAATCCCGCTCCATGGACCGTATCATGTCGATCAGCTCTGCAGCCAGTTCCTGATCGCCGGCAACATAGCGGGCGTCGGACATAACGATCAGATTCATGACATTCTTGCCGATGTCTTCAACCTCGTACCTGACAATAGAAAAGAGCCGTTTGCGCCATTGGCTGTACGACCCGCGCCATGTTTGATTGGTCGGCATGATGTCACCCGTACAGCGCTTGAAACCGGCCTCCTCCAGCCTGTCTACCAACCGGGTTGAAAATTCTACAAAATAGCTGTCGGCTGCTTCACCGCCGCCATCACCGTAGACGATCAGGTTATCCTGGTCCGTAATCAGTGTCTGCTCTTCACGGCCGTCACTTCCCATACTGATCAGGGCAAAGGGGACCGGCGGGCGGACACATCCGGTGGCGTCCATCTCCGCGAGAACGGTGTTCATAACACGGATGGAGAGGAGGTCGCGGTAATGCGTGCATGAGCTGTGTAAGGCGTTGACCGAGGGGACCAGCAGGAAGCGTTCCATCTCAATCTGATTGAGGCTCTCATGGATGGTTTTAAGCGCGGCACCTTCCGTCTGTTCTATCGCCGTGACAAGCTGCCCGCTTCTGGAATCCCAATCGATAATCCGGCTCTGGTCGGCATGCACCGCCTCCGAAATCATCTGCAGGAATGGTTCAATATCTTCAATCCGGCAATAGCGTGTGATATCGGTCAGGTCAGGCAGTGCAGGCGGAAGAATCTGTGCGGGCGTGTTCATGGATGTATGACTCCAGAGAAAGGTTGACACCGGACAAAGCCGTAACGAACTATACCACAACCGTTCGGCAAAAATAATGTCTTTAATGACGCTCTAATTGCCACATGGTTCATAATATGGCATAACACGGAAACGTTCGTGCGTCGGGTAGCATATGCTGCCGTTATTCGCACGCAGCAGCACGGAGCGCCCACATTTTAACAAGGTAAACAGACGATCGGAGGTTCATCATGTCGCAGTTACTCACCCACACCGTCGGCTCTCTTCTGGACGAGATTGCGTGCCGTTATCCTGACAACGAAGCGCTGGTCTACCATGAGCGGGGTCTGCGCTACACCTACAAGCAGTTCAACGACGCCTGCCGCCTGATCGCCAAGGGCCTGCTCCGCCTCGGCATCAAAAAAGGGGACAACATCTCCATCTGGGCCTACAACGTCCCTGAATGGGTTCTGCTGCAGTTCGCCTCCGCCAAAATCGGCGCCATCCTCGTCACCGTCAACACCAGCTATAAATCGGCCGAACTGGAATACATCCTGAATCAGTCCGACTCCACCTCGCTCTTCATGGTCGGCTCCTTTAAAGAGAGCGACTACGTGGATGTCCTTTCCGGCGTCGTTCCCGAACTGGCGACATCAAAGCCGGGTGAACTTTCCTCCCCCAAGCTGCCGTACCTCAAAAACATCATCTTCATCGGTCCCGACACCCCCGCCGGGATGCTCAACTTCGACAGCATCATCAAGCTGGGGGAGGGGGTACCGGACGCGGAACTGGCCGCCGTCGAAGCGACCCTCAACTGCCATGAAACCATCAACATGCAGTACACCTCCGGCACCACCGGCTTCCCCAAAGGGGTCATGCTGACTCACAGCAACATCGTCAACAACGGCTTCAACATCGGCGAATGCATGAAATTCAGCGAAAAAGACCGGCTCTGCATCCCGGTTCCCTTCTTTCACTGCTTCGGCTGCGTCCTCGCCGTCATGGCCAGCGTCACC
>CAIOXL010000093.1 GCA_903862245.1 uncultured Geobacteraceae bacterium
AGGTAAGACAAAGACCATGCTGATTGAAGAAACAAAAAAGGCACCTCCGGGGAGATGCCTCTGGTTTGATGCTTTTGGTTTGGTTTTAAATTACCGCGCAGCGGTTTAGTTCAACAACGCTGTATCCTACACTTTTTGTGTAATAAACCTTCAGGAGGGAATTGATGAATCCGTTAGCCGTAGAACTCAACGAACTGCTTGCCCAGCACAATCCGCACGTTTTGGAAATGCTGTCCGATCTCGGAAAGAATCTTTTCTTCCCCAAAGGCATCTTGACCCAGTCGGCTGAAGCCAAGGACAAAGCTCACAAATTCAATGCCACTATCGGTATTGCTACTGAAAACGGCGGCCCGATGTTTCTGCAATGCATCCAGGACAAGCTGTCCGCTTTCGATCCCAAGGACATCTACCCCTATGCACCACCCGCCGGCAAACCGGAACTGCGCGCCCTGTGGCGCGAGAAAATGCTTCGTGAAAACCCGAGTCAGCAGGGTAAGCACATCAGTAACCCCATCGTTACCAACGCCCTGACCCACGGACTTTCCATTGTTGCTGACCTGTTCATAGACAAGGGAGATCACCTGGTACTCCCCGACATGCTCTGGGGTAACTACAATCTGACCTTCGGTACCTGCAGTGGTGCGATCGTCAAAAAACACCCAACCTTCACCGCATCCGGTGGGTACGATGTTGATGCCTTCAAGGTAACGCTGATGAACAGCGCTGAAGAAAAAGGCAAAGCCGTTGTCCTCCTGAACTTCCCCAACAATCCCAGCGGCTACACTCCCACCGTTGCAGAGGGGGATGCCCTTGTGGCAACTATCAAGGAAGTGGCCGAAGCCGGCTGCAATATTGTTGTCGTTGCCGATGATGCCTACTTCGGACTTTTTTACGAAGATAGCCTCAAGGAATCCCTGTTCGGAAAACTTGCCAATCTCCATCCGCGCATTCTTGCTGTCAAGCTTGACGGTGCCACAAAGGAGGAATTCGTCTGGGGTTTCCGTACCGGTTTCATCACCTTTGCCGACGGCAACGAATACGAAAACACACCGGTAATGACAGCCCTTGAAAAAAAGACCATGGGTATCATTCGCGCCCGCATTTCCAACTGTCCGCACCCATCCCAGACATTTGTCATTGAGGCGCTCCGCTCACCCCAGTTTCTGGCCCAGAAGGAAGAGAAGTTTCAGGTCATGAAGGGGCGTGCATTGAAAACCAAGCAGGTCCTTAACAGTGGCAAATACGACACCGCCTGGGATTACTATCCGTTCAATTCCGGCTATTTCATGTGTCTGAAGCTGAAAACGGTGGAAGCCGAAAAACTGCGCGTCCATCTGCTTGATAAATATGGAGTCGGTGCCATTTCCGTCACGAAAACCGACCTGCGTATCGCCTTCTCCTGTATTGCCGAGGAGTATATCGCCGAACTGTTTGATATTATCTACCAAGGGGTTCAGGACCTGGCCTGCTAGAGTTTATTCTGCTGAACTGATTACAACAAAAAAGGGCCCTCTCTGCGAGGGCCCTTTTTTGTTGCTCATGTTATTTCACGCTGAGGGCTCCATCCTTTAGTGTCACCGTCAACGTTCCCCCCTCGACAACGTCTCCGCCAATAATCGCCCGGGCAACGCGGGTTTCCAGCTCGCGCTGCAGGTAGCGCTTGAGTGGCCGGGCTCCGTAGACCGGGTCATAGCCGGCTTTGGCAATATAGCTCAATGCTTCTTTACTTATTTCAAGTGTTATGCGCTGTTCTTTCAAGCGAAGCTTGAGCTGTCCTGCCAGAAGATCGGCAATTTTTGCCACCTCATCCATATGCAACGGCTTGAACAGCACGATATCATCAACCCGGTTAAGGAATTCCGGTCTGAATCCGGCTTTCAGCTCATTCATGACACGTATGCGGGCCTCTTCCCTGATGTCACCCTTGGCGGTAATACCTTCCAGCAGATGCGCCGAACCGATGTTGGAGGTCATGATGATAACCGTATTCTTGAAGCTGACCGTTCGGCCGTGGCTGTCGGTTACCCGGCCATCATCAAGAATCTGGAGCAGGATGTTGAACACATCCGGGTGGGCTTTCTCAATTTCATCAAACAGCAGTACGCTGTAGGGCTTGCGCCTGACCGCCTCGGTAAGCTGTCCTCCCTCTTCATAGCCGACGTAACCGGGGGGAGCCCCGATCAGGCGCGAAACGGCAAATTTCTCCATATACTCGGACATATCGATCCGTACCATATTTTCCTCGGAATCGAACAGCGCTTCTGCCAGGGTCCGCGCCAACTCTGTCTTGCCGACGCCGGTTGGACCGAGGAAGATGAACGACCCGATCGGGCGGCGTGGATCCTTAATGCCAGAGCGCGCCCGGAGCACGGCATCGGACACCAGTTGCACCGCCTCATCCTGCCCGATCACCCGCTGATGCAGGATATCTTCAAGCCGAAGAAGTTTTTCCCGTTCGCCTTCCACCAGACGCAGTACCGGTATTCCGGTCCAATGGGCCACTATTTCGGCAATTTCATTCTCCGTAACCTCTTCCCGCAGGAGCTTCTGCACCCCCTGCTTCTCATTCAATGCGGCTTCTTCGGTTTTGAGCGCAGTTTCAAGGCCAGGGAGTTCAGAGTATTTGAGGCGGGATGCCTGCTCGAGATTACTTGACCGTTCAGCCAGCTCAATTTCACGCCGGGTTCGCTCAATCTGTTCTCGCAGAGTATGCACCCGCTGGATGGCAAACTTTTCAGAATCATAGCGTGCCCGCATGGTTACGGCCTTCTCCCGTTCCTCCGCCAGATCCTTGCGCAGTGCTTCCAGCCGTTCGATACTTGCCTTGTCCCGCTCTTTTTTAAGCGCGACCTCCTCAATCTCCAACTGCATAACCCGGCGTGAAATCGTATCAAGTTCCGAGGGCAGCGAATCGATCTCAGTCCTGAGCATGGCACAGGCTTCATCAACCAGATCGATTGCTTTGTCCGGAAGAAAACGTTCAGTAATATAGCGGTTTGAAAGGGTTGCAGCGGCCACCAGGGCATTATCCTGGATTCTGACGCCGTGGTGGACTTCAAAGCGTTCCCGCAGGCCACGGAGGATCGATACGGTGTCCTCCACCGTTGGCTGTTCCACAAGTACGGGCTGAAAACGTCGCTCAAGAGCGGCATCCTTTTCGATGTGCAAACGGTACTCATCCAGGGTAGTGGCACCGATACAGTGCAGCTCTCCGCGGGCAAGCATCGGTTTCAGCATGTTCCCCGCATCCATGGACCCCTCGGCCTTGCCGGCTCCGACAATGGTGTGCAGTTCATCGATAAAGAGGATAATACGACCCTCGGCCTCTTTAATCTCATTCAGTACCGCTTTCAGACGTTCCTCAAATTCACCGCGATACTTGGCGCCGGCCACCAGGGCACCCATATCCAGGGCAAAAACGGTTTTATCCTTCAAGCCCTCCGGCACGTCCCCCCGCACAATACGCTGGGCCAGTCCTTCAACGATGGCCGTTTTACCGACCCCCGGCTCACCGATCAGTACCGGATTGTTTTTGGTCTTGCGGGATAGTACGCGGATCACCCGGCGAACCTCTTCATCCCGGCCGATGACCGGATCAAGTTTGTCATTTCGGGCCATGGTAACCAGATCACGGCCGTACTTCTCCAGCGCCTCGTAGGTCGCTTCCGGATTGGCGCTTTGTACCCGCTGACTGCCGCGCACCTCAGTCAGTGTCTTGAGAAAACGCTCGTGGTTGATACCGGCCTGTTTGAGAATCCGCCCGGACGGAGTCTTTTCTCCTTCGGCCAGCAGTGCCATGAACAGGTGCTCCACCGAAACATACTCATCCTTGAGCCGTTTGGCCTCGCTCTCGGCAGCCACCATAATGCGCGACAGTCGCTGGGACAGGTAAACCTTGCCCACCTCTGCGCCGGGGCCGGAGACCCTTGTTTTCCGGTCAAGTTCTGCTTCAACCTGTTTTTTAACAAGTTCCGGATGCGCATCCATCCGCTGCAGCAAACGAGATACCAAGCCGTCCTGCTGCTCCAACAGCGCCCAGAGCAGATGTTCACAGTCTACTTCGACATGGCCAAACGAAATGGCTTTATTTTGCGCCTCGGTAACCGCTTCCTGTGATTTTTGGGTAAGCTTGTTGAAGTCCATGAATGTACTCCCTAAGATAACTGAATATATTTCCTATGTTTGAGTTAATCATTACAGAGGCGAAAGTCAAGCAGGTTAGAGATATTTGCCAGAGAGAAGCTGGTGTTTACGAGTAATGCATAAACATCGGTTTTTCTGGCGAGATTCTTTGAATCTGATGCAAAAATACTGTAGACTCTTCCCGCTTGACCAATCACGCTATTTGCGCTAGCTTCCCCAAAATGCGCATGAGGATTAAGTCAGTATGCGTGTAATTTCAGGATTCTGCCGCGGCAGGAAGTTATCGGCGCCTGCCGGTGTAACCACCCGGCCGACAGCGGATCGCGTTAAGGAAGCCCTTTTCAGTATTCTTGCAAGCCGCATTGATTTTACCGACCTGCTGGTTCTTGACATCTGTGCCGGCACCGGAAGCCTGGGGATTGAATCGCTCAGTCGAGGTGCCCGGTCATGTTGCTTTATTGAAAACAATCTGTCCACCAGGGCACTGCTCCAAAAAAACCTCCTGGCAACAGCCTGCCATGGCCGCTCTGAGATTTTGATGATGGATGCGGTAAAGGCTGTGCAGGTACTTGCAGGACGTACTCACCAATTTGATCTGGTTTTTTTTGATCCTCCCTATGAATTGGGGTTGTATCAGCGTATATTTGAAATATTGAACTCAACAACTCTTCTGTCACCTGACGCCATTCTGGTGGCGGAATGTTCGGCGCGTGTACAGTTGCCTGAGTCATGCGGGTCGCTGCACCGTTTTGATCGGCGTGTGTATGGAGAGACAGCTATCGAATTGTTTACACAGGGGGAGTAATGAAGAAAATTGCTGTGTATCCGGGATCCTTTGATCCTATTACATACGGTCACCTTGATATAATAAGGCGCGGGCTGGCAATCTTTGATGAAATCATCGTTGCCGTCGCCAGAAATTCCCAAAAAAATGCGCTGTTTACGACAGATGAGCGGGTCGGGCTGATTCAGGATGTGTTGAAGGGGGAGGAGCGGGTCACTGTTGATACGTTTGGGGGGCTTCTGATCGACTACGTCGCCTCTCGCGGTGCCCATGTCATCATTCGCGGTCTGCGGGCCATCTCTGATTTTGAGTACGAATTCCAGATAGCCCAGATGAACAGCTGTATCGGTCAGGAAATCGAGACGCTGTTTATGATGACATCCCTGCAGTACGGCTACCTGTCATCGTCCATCGTTAAGGAGGTCTGCTCCCTCAACGGAGATATCGACAAGTTTGTGCCGCTGGAAGTGAAAACAGCACTGCGGCAGAAATATGGTATGGCGGCGAAGTAACGATAGCAGAATAACGCAAGCCTTGTAGGCCAACCACTCAGAGAGGTGCATCATGATTACCCAGGAAATGATAATTGCCGACATCATCGCGCAGCACCCCGAAACCCTCCCTGTTTTCAGGCAGTATCACCTTGACTGTTATGAATGTCAGATAGCCGACATCGAAACGCTGAGCCATGGTGCTGGTGTACACAAGGTTGATATTGCAGAGCTGCTGACATCACTGAACGGCGTCATGAAAAAATAACCGGTCTGTCAGCTTTGGCGGCAGGTTGATCAATAAAGCAGCTTATTCCAGCATCAGTTCGCCGGCCCGGCGGATGAATTCCGGGCGTGGTCGGGCAAAGTAGATCCCCTCCTGGGTAGAGCCGGCAGAAACGCCGCGCAGATACACGTACAAAACCCCACCGAAATGATCTTCATACCTGTAGCCGGGTAACCGCAATTTCAACAATCGATCCAGTGCCAGGGTGTACAGGTGATACTGCAGGATATAGGAACTGCGGCACATGGATTCGTGCATCATTGCCGGCGTGTAGTCGGATGTATCCATGCCGAGATGATTTGATTTCCAGTCGAGAATATAGTAACGGCCGTTGTGAGTGAACACCAGATCAATAAAACCCTGCAGCATGCCGCGGCTCTGGCGGAACGAGAGACGCTTCAGCACCTCGTAAAAATCTGCGAAGTGATCCGCATCAAGAACGCCCTCAAATATCGATTGCAGGATATTCGGCGCAAGCTGCCTGACCGGGAGATAAAATTCCATTTCGCTCTGCCAGTCCCCTTTGCTAAGCCGGGAAAGACTGAAATCCGGATGGTCCGGGAGAATCCGTGCAGCAATGACATTCGTCACCATGCCCCTGACGGCGGGGAGCCATTGCTCGTGGAATCCGTTGCCGGACAGTGAAGCCGCTGCAGCTGTGCGGATGGCTGCGTCACCGGCTGCGGAAAAATCGAGAAGCTCAAAAATGTCATGCAAGCAGCTTCCGGCTTTTGCTCCCCGGGGGAAATGGAACATTGTCAATGCCTCGGAGGCCGGCTCCGGCAGTGCCGGAGCCGCTGCCGTGCTGTCGCGGTCGTGAGGGTCAAAAACATGCGCAGTGCCGGAAGTCATACCGCTGAAGCTGGCAACATGCCAATCATCCCGAGGCGTATTCACCGGTGTTCTGAATGAATACGGAGTGTTCACCGGCTCAGCCGGATGGTAGGGGGGGACGTGTGCCTCTAAAGGCATCATTTCAACGGACATTCCCCGCTCCCCACCCCGGTACAGCTGCCGTACCGCATCAAGAATGGCTTGATCGTTCAGTGCTGAAAAACCGGCATCGCCAGGAGGTGATGCCGTGCCGTGCAGCAACGGGAACAACGGTGATTCTGCCGCGCCATTGATGCCTCCCCACATGGTGTAACAGAGGAATTCGGCGCGGGTCAGTGCGACGTACAGCAGGCGGGCGGCTTCGGCGCTGCGTTCCGACATGGAACGCTGACGACTATCCTCATCTCCGGCAAGATCCAGCACCAGATCGCCATCGTCAGTATGGAACAGCGCCCTGTCTATTGCGCCGGATGGCGCATCCCAGGCAAAGGGGACAAATACAACCGGATACTGCAGCCCTTTACTGGCGTGGATGGTTGAAATCATGACCGCATTCTCATCTGTCTCAAGCCGGAGCAGTGCCGCATCATCTGCGCCTGGCGCGGCAATGTTCCGCTCCAGCCAGACGATAAGACCGGCAAGATTCCTCCCCTGATTCTGTTCAGTCTGGTGCAGCAGTTCACAACAGTGCAGGATGTTGGTCATGCAGCGATTGCCGCCGGTGCGCGTTAATATACGTTTTCGAGCCCCGCAATTGCCCAGCAGCTGTGATACAAGGGCAACAATTCCGCCGGACAGGGCTGCGGTATGCAGGTTTTTGAAGCGGAGCAGCCAGGCTTCCCATTCGGGATGCTCTCCGGAACATTCCACATAGCGGGAAATTTCGTCAGCACTTAAACCGATACTGCCGGTCAGCAGGGCTTCTCGCACCAGTGCTTCACGATGCGGTTCTGCGGCCGCCCGCAGAATCCGCAGGAGATCACGCGCTTCGGCAGTTTCATAAATGGTGCTGCTTCCCTGCTGAACTGACGGAATGCCGAGAGTCAGTAGTGCTTCCTGAATCAGGTACGCCTGTTTGTGAGCTTTTACCAGTACGGCGATATCTCCCGGTTCAAGGGGGCGCGACCGCTGTGCCGTTGCAAGAGTCACGCGATCCGGTGTGAGCAGACGGGCAATTTCTTCCGCTACGGCACGGACGATGACGCGGGTGGCGGCCGGCTTGACCTCACTTTTTGAGTCATCACTGCGGGGGTAGATCCATACTTTCAGCGGTTGTGTCTCCGGCATACCGTTGAACAGCAGTCGGTCACCACCGAAGCGTCCGGAGCCAACCGGGTGAAACGGGATCTGATGGTGCATGAATGGATCAGGGGCGGCCGAAAACAGGGTTGAAACCGCCGTAACCAGAGCTGAATCCGAGCGGAAATTAGTGCCAAGAGTATGCATGTTGTCGGGCGAAACGCTCCGGGCAGCAGTCAGGTAGGCAAATACATCGGCCCCGCGAAAACTGTAGATCGCCTGCTTGGGATCACCAATCAGGAACAGGGGATACCCCTCCGCATCGCCTAAATGGCTGAAAATATGCCACTGAAGGGGATCCGTATCCTGGAATTCATCTATCATCGCTGCGTGGTAGCGCTGGCGCAGCTTGTCGGCAAGGACACAGCCGGAGTCCGCCGCAAGAGCCTGATACAGGTCGAGCAAAAGATCATCAAACGCACGCTGGTTCAACTGTTTTTTCCGCTGGTGCAGTTCCTGTTCCATCCATCGCTTTAAATCCTGCCGGCAGGCAATGAGATCATCCTGAAACGCCTGCTCGATTTCAGCCTGGATCTCAGTCAGTTGCTGGCACAGGGTAAAGAAAGGGTGGTCGGGTGTACGTGCGGTTGCCTTGGTTGTTTTAGATGCAATTTTCCGGGCCGAGAAAAACTCAAGCCTGGTGTTCGGCAGGGCGGCACTGCCGCCGGCGGCCCAGGCGTCAAAAGCTTCGGAAGCCACTGTTATTTGGAGCGCTTTGTAACTCTGCTGGTTCAGGCGGGCCGCTTCAAGCTGACTGATTATCCCCGTGCGCTCGCCGTTCCAGAGCATGCAGGCCTGCCGGTAGAGGTGGGTACGTTCAGCGGCTAGCGGTTCAAGCGGCACAGGAGTGCGCTGAGGAATTACCAGCAGATCAGGATTCTGGAAGTGCCCCACAAACGGTTTGGCCAGCTTTTCCGGGGTGTACCCCTGCGCTGCGAGACGTTCAACAAAAACAGTGGACCGTGTCATGATCTGCGAGCGCCAGAAATCATCGCACACCTGCCGCACGATGGAACTCTGGTCGTTGATCATTTCACTGTTGAAAAGGGAGCCGCTTTCAAAGGTATTCTCCAGAAGAGCTCGCTGGCAGAAGCCGTGGATGGTGAAGATGGCGGCATCGTCAAATGAATACAGCGCTCTCGTCAGCAGCAGTTTCGCACGGGAGCTGTTCTGGGGCCGGCTTGTCATGAGAAGCTGTTCAAGTTCATCTTCACCCGGAGCGCGTCCGCTGGCATAGAGATCAAGCGTGGTGGCGATCCTGCGCCTGATCCGTTCACGAAGCTCCGCCGTGGCAGCTTTTGTATAGGTAACTACGAGAATTTGCTCAGGGCGCAGCTCTTTTTCAAGAAGCAGCAGAATGTAGAGGGCGGCTATTGTCCAGGTTTTTCCGGTACCTGCGCTGGCTTCGATCAGGTTAAGACCGGAAACATTGATTGAAGCAAGGTTGAGCGGTTTCATGATGTTTTCATGGCGGTATGGTCAAGGAGGAAGGATTCCCCCGTTCCGGCTGGCCGGAACGGGGGAGATGAGAGTGATCTATTTTTGATCGATAGCCGTAAGTTTCCAGGGATTATTACCGACTGGGCGGGTAAAGGTCCAGTATTCCTCAAACTTTACCGGATCATTCTTGCTGCCGGAAAGCACGGAACCGGATTCATCAGTAGTGTAATCAAGCAGGTTCGCATAAATAAGGGTGTTGATGTAGTCCTGCCCGGATTCCTGCCACGCTTCGACAATTTCGACGTTTCGCACGGCGATATTTTCCAGCCGGTTGATCTTTTTGTCCCTGATCAGGGTATCAATGTCTGCCTGGAATACACGTCGCATCTCGTCGGTGAGCAGGTCGTTAACCGCCTTCAGATCCCGGTTCATCCAGGCCCCTTGAACCTTGAAGAAGTTATCCATCACCTGATCGGTATAGCGGTTCTCGTCAAAATACTGGTCAAACTGGCGGATATGGCCCAGACCGGTTTCAACATCGACCACTTCCGGTGCGGGACTCTGGTAACTCTGGGAAATAGGGGTCACCGTTCCACCCCGGTAGGGTTCCGGTTCAAAAGAGTTAGTGGTGCTTTCTGCCCTTCTGTTTTTTATGTAGCGATAGATCAGATACGCGATACCGGCCAGGAGCAGGATTTCAAAAAGACCGATTCCGCCGCCTCCCATACCGCCCCCCATGCCGCTGAAGCCGAGACTTCTGAACAGCATGCCGCCAAGCATCCCGCCGACTATGCCGCCTGCCATGCTTCTCAGGAATCCGCCCGATGCCGGTGGCTGGAACGCAGGGGAGGGGGCGGCCTGCTGTGGTCGGGCAGGTGCCGGCTGCGGAGTCGGGCTGGCGGGGCGTGAATAGCTCCGCGAACCGCGACTGCCCATGGAACGGCTGCCTCCGCCAGCTCTGGCATGGGCTTCAAATTCCATGACTGTGGCAGAAAGAAACAGCGTAGCGGCCAACAAGGTAAAAACCTTAAGAGCGTGTCTCTTCATTTTTTGCGACTCCTTTGGAATAATGACGACTGATTTGGAATAATAACAGCGGTGTTCCACAATGTAGTGACAGAGTACACGAAAATCAAGGTGGCCTGAATAAAAATACTAAATGCGGAGCCTCTTGCAAAAGTATATGCAAGGTTTTGAATACTCGTTTTTTTACATATAACATGCCGTAATAATTGAGCTTCATGGCATTTTGTGGTATTGTTTCTTTGCGAAGAGAACCAGTACCAGGAGAATGCCA
>CAIOXL010000094.1 GCA_903862245.1 uncultured Geobacteraceae bacterium
GCCGGATTTGAAGACGGGATGCCCTATTATTAACAACAACGTAGCAACTCAGGCCTCCGCACCCTGAAATCTACCCACAAATTTTTCAAGAGAACCAAAAAATCAATTGCTATCCGGCTATCCCAAGATGTGGTGGAAAATTTCAAATCTTCCGGAACTGGGTGGCAGTCTCGAATTGATGATGCATTGAGAACGTATTTAAAAGAACATCCGCTGAAGCATGCCTAGCAGAATTGGTATGGGTGGTCTCAATTGCTTGTTTTGTTAAACTCTTAGGGCAAATTCCCCGCCTCTTGGGGCGATTAAACAGAGTTCTGTGAGTTCTGGTGGTGAGTTCTGGGGACAGTATATTTAATTGACAATCACCCTGTTTCTGCTATTGTCCGCATATGGCAAGAATTGCACGAGTTATAGCACCCGGCATACCCCACCATATCACCCAGCGTGGCAACCGCCGACAGCAGACCTTTTTCTGTAATGACGATTACGACGCCTACATTGACCTGATGGCCGAATGGTGTGGTAAATACAGCGTAGAGATCTGGGCATGGTGCCTGATGCCCAATCACGTCCACTTGATTGCAGTACCTGAATCAGAAGAAGGCCTGGCTCGTGCGATTGGTGAAGCACACCGCCGCTATACTCGCAGGATCAACTTTCGCGAGAAGTGGCGTGGACACCTGTGGCAGGAACGCTTTGCATCGTTTCCGATGGACGAAAGTTATCTGTTGGCAGCTGTTCGATATGTTGAAATGAACCCTGTAGCTGCCGGAATTGTTGAACGGCCGGAGGAGTATCCCTGGAGCAGTGCCCAAGCCCATTTGCTGGCCCAGGACGACAAGTTGGTCAAGGTTGAACCGTTGCTTTTAATGGTTGGGAATTGGAAAGATTTTCTGACCTTTTCATCCGAGGATGAAATGACCACGTTCCGCAAACATGAGCGGTCTGGCAGACCACTTGGTCAAGAGGCATTTATTGATAATGTCGAGGTCTTGCTTGAGAGGACTCTCCGGCCAAAGAAGCCAGGACCTAAACAGAATACCGAATAGTTCTATATACTGTCCCCGGAACTCCTTGGTTGAAACTTGGCAATTGTGTTTCCTTCTTAACCTGGTATCGCTTAAAACAATTGATAAGTTGTTGAAGCCTCTGCACTCTGGTCGTTAAACATGCAAGGTCGGGCAACAACATATGCTGCAAACAAAGAATCTTTAAACCGATAATAACGTTCTCGTAGATTTTCAATTTCAGCGCCATAAGGCTCAGTTACAAGTTGACCAACATACTGGCTAGGATTGTCAACGCTGCCATCAAGCGCAACCTTATAAGCACTGGTAGTCCAAATTTCACCATGTGCATCTTGGCTTTGGGCAAGTGCTTTTAAAACAGTTTCTCGTGGTGGAGAAGAAGTCACCGCTTTCCTATATCTTCCTTCAAGAACGGGATCAGCGCCCCTTTCAGCAATAGATCTTAACGTAGCGTTTACATCATCCTCTGAAATAGTCTGCTGTCCTTCTTGAAATACATTTCGTAAGGCATATTTCCCAATCAGGTGGATCATGTACGGTATAGTGGACCCCAAAATCCGGACAATAGTTTAAGGTGGTAGCCTGCAATTAAAAGGAGCAGGCAATGAGTGAAAAGAAGCGTAAAAGTTTCACCAGTCAGCACAAGGCAAAAGTAGCACTTGATGCGATCAGAGGTTCCAAGACACTGAATGAAATCGCACAGGAGTACACTGTTCACCCGACTCAGGTCAGTGAGTGGAAAAGAGAGCTGCTAGCACAGGCACCCAGCATTTTCGAGATCAAGCGTGGCCCCAGACCCGTTGATCCATCCACAAGCCCCGAGCGCCTTTACTCCGAGATCGGTCGACTGAAGATGGAACTGGATTGGCTTAAAAAAAAGTCCGGGATCGACCAATAACTGACCGTAAAAATTGGGTGAGCCTGTTGGACCCCATGGCGCTAACCCGGCAGTGTTTGTTAGCTGGCATCACCCGTTCGACGGTCTATGCTTCTCACGTTGTAGACACCCCGGATGAATTGGAGTTGCTTCTACTGGCGTTGATTGATGCCGAATACACGCTCCATCCGTTCTATGGCAGCCGCAAAATGGTGGTACATCTGGGTAAAGTCGGATACCCGGTCAACCGTAAGCGAGTCCAGCGACTGATGAGGATCCTGGGATTGGCCGGTATGGCGCCAGGTCCTAATACCAGCTGCCCTCACCCTCAGCACAAGATTTATCCGTACCTGCTCAGAGGCGTGAACGTGACACGACCGAACCAGGTGTGGAGTACCGATATCACGTATATTCGCTTGCCGCGCGGCTTTGCGTATCTGACAGCGGTAATCGACTGGTATTCACGTAAGGTGCTGGCATGGCGGTTATCAAACACCCTCGACAGCGAGTTCTGCGTTGACTGCCTGGAACAGTCGCTGCGGTCATACGGCATACCGGATATCTTTAATACAGACCAGGGATGCCAGTTTACAAGCGAAGCATTTACCGGAGCTCTCAAACTGAACGGTATCGCTATCAGCATGGATGGACGCGGTCGGGCATTGGACAATATTTTTGTAGAACGACTCTGGCGAAGCGTCAAGCATGAGGATGTGTACCTGAAAGGGTATGTCGACATGCCGCGTTTACAACTGGGCTTGGCAGAATATTTTGAATTCTACAACACCGAAAGACCCCATCAATCGCTGGGTGACCTGACCCCGATCGAGGTCTACCAAACTGGCAGTGGCGGTGGAGCAAGAATCGTGGACAAATTCAAAGAACGAAAACCGTTTTTAGATGGAAAACCAAAATCAAAAGCAGAGACTACCATCTTAAACTCAACAGATTATTGTCTTGACCAATGGGTCCACTAAAGGAACCCTCCTTGAATTTGAATCGCCAACTGTCCTAATTGCTGGTGTTGAACCAATAAGTAGGGACACTCCCCATATTCTTTGTTGCAGTGCCTCAGTTTCTGATGTACTATTTGTTCCATGCCACGAATTGCACGAATCATAGCTGTCAATTATCCACACCACATAACGCAACGCGGTAACAATCGTTCTACAGTCTTCTTTGATGACGAAGATCGACAGACGTATCTGAAATTGCTTGCAGGTTATGCGCAAAAACACCAATTTCAGATATTGGCTTATTGTCTGATGGACAGCCACATCCATCTACTCGCAGTTCCGGAGACGGAAACCGCTCTGGCAAGAGGGATCGGTATGACTAATCAGGTGTATACCCAATACCTTAACCGGAAGCTAAAGCAATCTGGGCGTATTTGGCAAAACCGGTTTTTCTCCTGCGTTATTGAAAAGGATCAATACCTCTGGGCTGTGGCACGCTATGTAGAGCGAAATCCAGTGAAGGCGGGGCTGGTAGAACATGCTGAGTTATATCTCTGGTCAAGCGCTAAGTCCCATATCACCGGCTCAATTGATCCTCTGTTGGGCTCAACTTCCTGGCTCTCTTTGCAGGAGCAAAACGGTTATGCCAACTTTATACGTAGTGTGGATGAAAAAGCTGACAACGCTATCCGCAAAGCCACTATGACCGGCCGTCCATTTGGTTCGGAATGTTTTATCGACATGCTTGAGTTTCGTTTGAATCAGCCACTGAGGCCCAAAAAATCAGGTAGACCACGTGCGTTGAAGCTTCCGGCTTTTCCTTGAAAAGCATACCACTTGGTGATATGGTGATCGTAGGTGATCTATAAAACACGACAGTTCAACCGCTGGTCACGTAAAGTGGGTTTGTCTGATCAGACTTTGTGCCGTGCAGTAATGGAAATACGTCAAGGGTTGATTGATGCAGACCTTGGCGGTGGTATCATTAAAAAAAGAATCGCCTTGCCAGGACATGGCAAACGCGGCAGTACAAGGACTTTACTGGCAACTAACAGAAATGATCGATGGATTTTTGTCCATGGTTTTGAAAAAAACGAACGGTCGAACGTCTCTGATAATGAACTTGAGGCGTTAAAGCTTTTAGCAGATGATTTACTCAGACTGTCTGAAAAACAAATTTCTGAAGCGGTTGGCAAAGGCACCCTACTGGAGGTAACAAATGAAACCTAAAAGTCGTCTTCTTGAGGCAGTTCACGAGACAGCCCGGGATTTAGCTGAGCTTGGCTTTATCGACAAGCGTGCCATGAATCGTTATGATGTTTTGTGCATCGAACCAGTGCCGGCATATTCACCAGAGCAGATCCGTACTTTGCGAGACCGTTACCGTCTTAGTCAGGCTGTGCTGGCATCGGTACTTAACACCAGTCTTTCAACGATCCAAAAATGGGAGATTGGCGAGAAGCATCCTGGTGGGCCATCTCTGAAACTTTTAAACATTCTTGATCGCAAAGGAATTGAGGTCTTGGTTTAATTCTCTTGGTTGTTGACGGTGGATAGTTCGAAGATACGGCAGGTATAAGAAGCAATTTTGAATTTTGGATTTTTCATTTTGAATTAGCCTGGAAAAGGAACAGTGAAAACGTTATGAAACGTTTTTTTGACTTCATATGCTCATTTATTGCTTTTATTTTCCTCGCTATTCCGATGCTGGTAGTTGCTCTGGCGGTTAAGCTGACGTCGCCGGGGTCTATTCTCTACTGGTCTGACCGCGTTGGTAGAAACAATATCATCTTCAAAATGCCTAAATTCCGTACCATGCGGACCGATACCCCTGCAGTAGCCACACACCTGCTTGGAGATCCGGATCGCTGGCTGACCCCAATCGGTAAGTTCCTCCGCAAAACAAGCCTTGATGAACTCCCTCAACTATTCAGTATTCTCACCGGTGACATGAGTATTGTTGGCCCACGCCCGGCCCTGTACAATCAGGATGACTTGGTCGCGTTGCGAACAGAGAAGGGGGTGCATAAACTGACCCCAGGTTTGACCGGGTGGGCACAGATTAATGGTCGTGATGAGCTGCCGATTCCGGTTAAGGTTGACTTTGATGTGTGGTATCTTGATCATCGATCATTTTGGTTGGATCTGAAGATTATTGTGATGACTTTTGTTAAGGTGTTGAGGAAAGAAGGGGTAACGCATTGAAGGCAATTTTGGATTTTGGATTTCGAATTTTGAATTGACTATAGTGTTACGCCTGAGTCGTGATTTCAATTCTGTCTCTGCGCCCCAGCATCCAGTGGCACCGCGCCATATTGGTCTGATTAAAAATATTTTTCATGCTCTGTTTTTTATGCTATTGTATGCGAAAATAATTTCCGGAGCATATCCGCATGGTTAGACCCCGACGGTTTTTTGTATATTTTCTCGACCTGTTTCTGATTGTTGAATCGTATCTACTCGCCCTGTTGCTGGATCGCGATTTCAGCCTTTCCCTGTTCTCTCCCACCTTCTTCCAGAGTGTGTTTGTCATTGTCGTCGGCGTTCAGGCGATCGTCTTTATCACCTCCTCACTGTACCGCAGTATCTGGAGGTACGCTTCACTGCATGACATGATGGAGATTTTCAAAACCGTCTGCATCGCCTGTATCCTGAGCGGTCTGGCCCTGTTTTTCTTCCGGCTGGATGCTTCTTTTTCCCGGGTGGTGTTCGTGCTGGATTTGGGGCTGCTGCTGGGACAGGTGGCCGGGTCGCGTCTCTGCTGGCGGGTCTACCGGGAACGCTACTGCCTTAATGGGGGGCTGCTTCCGACTTTCCGCAGCAAGAGGGTGAGTGATGCCATGCCCCGTACCCTGATAGTGGGAGCCGGTGATGCCGGTAATATGCTGCTGCGGGAGATTCTAAAACAGCCGGAACCGGCCTACCGGATTATCGGGTTTGTCGATGATAACCCGGAGAAGCTGCATATGCGCATGCTGGGGGTCGAGGTTTTCGGCGCTATTGCCGATCTGGACCGGATCATTGTCGAACATGCCATTGACAAGGTTATTATTGCCATACCATCGGCCGGCTCGAAGTTCCTGCGGAATCTGGTACTCAAATGCCAGCAGTCCGGGGTCCGCTTCAAGATCATTCCCGGGCTGAGTGAAATTATCAGCGGGGATGTGAAAGTTTCCAATATCAGGGACGTGGAGATCGAAGATCTGCTCGGGCGGGATCCGGTGAAGCTGGATGACAGCTCCATCAGCAGCTATCTGAAAGGCAAGCGGGTGCTGGTCAGCGGTGCTGCCGGAAGCATCGGCAGCGAGATCTGCCGCCAGGTGGGGCATTACGCCCCTGAAGTACTGGTGCTGCTGGACAATGCAGAAACGCCGCTCTTTTATATCGAGCGGGAACTCTCCGCCCGGTTTCCCGGACTGCGCATCGTGCCGATGCTCTGTGATGTGCGTAATCAGGATCGGTTGGAACATATTTTCGGCGAAATCCTGCCGGACGTTGTGTTCCACGCCGCTGCCTACAAACATGTCCCGATGATCGAGCATAACCCGGCCGAGGGGGTTCTGTGCAACGTACTGGGGGGGATGAACATTGCGGCCGTGTCCCAGCAGTTTGGGGTGCATAATTTTGTTATGATTTCAACCGACAAGGCGGTCAACCCGACCAACGTCATGGGTGCGACCAAGCGGGCAACGGAGAAATTCATCCAGGCGCTGGCCGACGGCAGCCAGACCAAGTTTTCCACCGTCCGGTTCGGCAATGTGCTGGGAAGCAACGGCAGTGTCATCCCGGTCTTCATGGAGCAGATCGCCGCGGGGGGGCCGGTCACCATCACTCATCCGGAAATTACCCGTTTTTTTATGACCATACCGGAGGCGAGCCAGTTGGTGCTCCAGTCGGCCTGTTTCGGCACCGGCGGTGAAATCTTCGTGCTGGATATGGGAGAGCCGGTGCGGATTGTGGAACTGGCTGAGCATCTGGTACGTCTGTCCGGCATGACGCCGCACAGTGATATCGATTTCGTATTTACCGGGCTGCGCCCCGGAGAGAAACTGTATGAGGAACTGTTTTTCAAAGGTGAAAACATCCTGAAGACCCCGCACGATAAAATCCACGTTATGGCCCCGGTCACGCAGGATTACGAAGAGCTTCTCCACCAGCTGCAGCAGTTGGTATCTGCTGCCCGCGAGAACGATACCGCCTCCCTCCTGAACCTGCTGCAGAAAGTTGTTCCGGAATATACCCCGACGCCCAACAGCAAATGAATCACATGTTGGTAATTATGGATTTTGAATTGACTATAGAGAGATCCGGCTTACCTTTTTGGATTGTTTACTGCGAGATCAAATTGCTTTTAAAGGTATTATAATCTATTATCAAAACCAATTTTCACTTGCCTATGTTTGTTTGCTTTTACAATTCATAATCAAAATTCAAAATACAAAATTGCCGTTAAACTCTGGAGCTATTGATGAAAATACTGTTACGAATGATTACTGTGATCTCTCTGGTTGCCGTTTATACGGCGTCACCTCTGTTTGCCGCGCCTTATGAAGAGGCTGAACAGCCCGGGCAGCGTCAGGGTGGGGCTTTTGCTACCCCTACGACCCGCGACGAGGCTTTGATCAAGAAGCTGGAAGATAGCGGGCTTCAGCCTGAACTGATGGAGAATGCTGCCGCGAAGAAGCCTGCCGTAGTACTCAGGGGGGAATCGGGTGACGGTCTGGTCAGACTGAGCTGGGTTCTACTGGCAAAAGGAGATGACCAAGCTCTTCGTTTTTCGGTCAGATATGGTACGGAGTCGGAAAAATACAGTAAGACGATTGCCATAGGCGGCAACAGTGATTATGTCCTGCGCGAGTTGAAGAACTTCCAACCCTATTTCATTCAAGTAGTTGCCCTGGACCGCGACCAGAAAACTCTCTTCAAATCTGCTGAACTACGGATCATCCCGCTTCCAACAGGCGAATTGGGGTCACGCATCGAGAAGGCGTTTTCCAAAACAAGCCCGACTCTGCTGGATACTATTGAGCCGGAACGGATGCTTCGCGAATTAAAACAGTTCGGCTATGATTTTTTCAAGAACAGCCTCCAACTGACCAGCGCTATTGATGCCATGCCGGTCGGTTCCAATTATATTCTTGGCCCGGGTGATGTATTGAGCCTGACTACCTGGGGGGCGGTCAACCTCCGTCAGGAACTGATCGTCGATCGCAGCGGTGATTTAATGATCCCAAAGGTCGGGCCGGTGAGGGTCTGGGGACTACCGTTTGACAAGGCAAAGACAGCAGTGTCTGAGGCGATGAACCGCTATTTCCGTAATTTTGAGATGAGCCTGACGCTGGGCAAACTGCGGACTATCCAGGTGTATGTGGTGGGTGAGGTGGAAGCCCCCGGCAACTATCCGGTCAGTTCCCTGGCAACGGTCATTAATGCCCTGGCAGCAGCCGGCGGTCCTTCCCACAACGGTTCGCTGAGGGGAGTAAAAGTCACACGTGGCAATCAGACGGTGGCGACAGTCGATCTGTATGACATGCTGCTGTCGGGCGACCGCAACAAGGATGTTCAATTGCAGAACGGCGATACAATTTTTGTTCCGGTTATCGGGCCGGTGGTGGCGGTGGCTGGTGAGGTGAAGCGGCCGGCAATCTATGAAATGAACGGAAGAACCACGATCTCTGATGTACTGAAAATGGCCGGGGGTGTTGCAGCCAGCGGATCGCTGGGACGCATCCAGATTGAACGCATCGATAATAACAACAGTCGGATCGTACTTGATGTTGTGCCGAAGGCCGGTACCCTGGAGGCGGAACTGGCCGGCATCGAGCTGAAAGACCGCGATATGGTCAAGGTATTTCAAGTTCAGGCAGCAACCAGGCAGGTTGTGGTACTGAAAGGAAATGTTCAGCAGACCGGAGAGCATCAGTTCCGTCCCGGTATGCGCTTGACCGATATGATTCCGTCTACGCAGGTTCTACTGCCTGAATCGTATCTTGATTCGGTGGAAATTACCCGTATTTCTCCGCCCGACTATCGTCGTGAGCTGATTACCGTTAGTCTGCGCCGCGCTCTTGCTGGTAATCAGGCTGACAATCTGCTGCTGCAGGAACAGGACACGGTCAAGGTGTTTTCCCGTTGGGATATGGAGGAAAAACCACGCGTTGCGGTCAATGGTGCGGTGGTTAATCCGGGACCATATGACTATTTTCCCGGTATGTCGGTACGGGATCTGGTGACGGCTGCCGGGAGTGCCAAGCGTAATGCTTTTCTTGACAAGGCAGAGTTGAGCCGGGTCAATATCAGTGGTGACCGGGCACAGTCGAGTAGAATTTCGCTGGACCTCGGTAAGGCACTGGCAGGTGACACAGCCCATAATCTACCGCTGCAGAGTGACGATGTCCTGATCGTGCGTGGTGTTACTGATTGGCAGGATATGACTGATAAGTTCGTGATGTTAAAAGGGGAGGTACGTTTCCCCGGCACGTATTCGGTATTGCGTGGCGAAAAACTCAGTTCGCTGATTACCCGGGCAGGCGGCTATACTGACAAAGCATTTTTGCCGGGGGCCAAGTTTACTCGCCGCTCCGTACGGGAGATGCAGCAGAAGCGGATGGACGAGATCAGCGTTAAGTCTGAACGTGATATTCAGCAGAAACAGGCGTCACTCGCCGCCGTTGCGTCTTCGAAAGAAGAGATGGAAGCGACCAAGGTTGCGCTCGAAGCCTTGCAAAAAAATATTGTTCAGTTGAAGAACCTCAAAGCGGAGGGGAGAATTGTTATCCACCTTGCTGACGTGATGGATTCGCAAGAGAGCGCCTACGATATAGTCCTCGAGGGGGGGGATGAACTTGATATCCCGTTGCGTCCTTCAGTGGTTTCGATTCTGGGGCAGGTGTACAACCCCAACTCCTTCGTATATCAGTCAGGCCAGGAAGTCGGCTTGTATCTGAATAAAACCGGTGGACCGGTGACTGAAGCCGATACGTCGGCAATGTATCTGGTCCGGGCTGATGGTTCAGTATTCAGTCGGCAGCAGTCTTCTCTTTTCAGCAGTTTTCTCTCGATTTCAATGGAGCCGGGCGATACACTGGTTGTGCCGCAAAAACTTGAACGGACTGCCTGGTTGAGAGAAATCAAGGATTGGACCCAGATTCTGGCTAATATCGCACTGTCTGCCGGCACTGTTATGCTCGGCTTGAGATAAGGGGGGAATATGAACGAACAACAGAGTATTCGCCCGGAGATCGAAACGGAAGAAGAGATCAACCTGCTGGAGCTGCTGCGGGTGGTGGTACGCAATCTGCCGCTGATCGCCAAGATTACCGCCGCTGCCGTGGTGCTTTCAGTCATTTATTCCCTGACGCTGAAGAATGTCTACACCGCCAAGGCGACCCTGCTGCCGCCCCAGAAGGATTCAGGCGGGGGTGGGGCAGCAGCTCTGCTTGCCTCCATGGGGGGCGGGCTGTCAGGATTGGCCGGTGGATTAGGCGGCTCTACCGACCTTTACCTGGGGCTTCTGAAAAGCCGGTCGGTTACCGACGCTGTTATTAAACGTCTGGATCTTGCCCATGAATTTAAAACAAAAAATGCCGATTCAACCAGAACGGCGCTGCAGGGTCTGGTCAAGTTTCAGGCCGGCAAGGATGGAATTATTACCATCACCGCCGATTACAGGGATCCCGCCAAGGCGGCGCTGCTGGCCAATACCTATATCGATGAACTGCAGAAAAAAAGCCAGCAGCTCAACCTGACCAAGGCGAGCACTGAGCGGAGTTTTCTGGAAAAACGGCTGACCGTGGTGAAGCAGGATCTGCAAGCGGCTGAAAATGAGATGAAGAGCTTCCAGGAGAAGAACAAGACCATCAAGGCTGACAGTCAGGCTGCTGCTGCTATCGAGGGGATCGCCCGGTTGCGGGCCGAGATGGTATCCAAAGAGGTTCAATTGGCTGCGCTTAGAAACTCCATGACCGATGAAAGCGCAGAAGTACGGACGCTGCTGGCAGGAATAACAAAACTGAGAAGTCAGTTGAACTCCATGAGTGGCTCTGGAGAGGTTGGTGGTGTTATCCCGTCGGTCGGCAATGCACCATCCATCGGGGTGGAATATATCCGCCGCCTGCGTGAACTGAAGACCCAGGAAGCGCTGTTTGAACAGCTGACCAAACAGTTTGAACTGGCCAAGATCAGTGAGGCCCGTGATTCATCATCTCTTCAAGTCTTGGATGAGGCGGTGGCGCCACTGTACAAAAGCAAACCGAAGCGGTCGCTGATCGTGATCCTCTCTGCGGTGACCGCCTTTTTCTGCTCGATCTTCCTCGTGTTCATCAAGGAGTATCTGGCCAAGCTGTCACCGGAAGACAGCGCCATCTTGAACGATATGAAGGGAACGGTGAAGGGGATGCTGCGGCTGCGCAATCCGCCAGTGAAGCTGGGATAAGCCAGCTTTACGGCATCACCCGTTGACGACAGCAGTTACGCCACCAGAAACTTCTCCACCGCCTCCGGAGTCATGTCATTGGTCACGGTAATAATCTCGGTCAACTCATTTCGTCGCAGTTCAATCCGGCATTCAGAGCCCGGTTCAGCTTTTGTGTAACGCAGCATGATCTTTGCGCTTAACGCAAGAATATCATCGCCCTGTCCGCCGATTATGATCGTAACCGGGGTATTGCCGTCCAGCCAGGTCAGCGCCGCTTCACCCGGTTGACGAGTCAGCTCAAGCTGGTTGTTGTCTATTTCACTCCGCCCCATGATTGCCTTGCTGTGTGGACCGACGCGGAAATGCCGGCCGGTTTTCAGTAAGCGGAAGTCCCGCAGATTCAGTTCAGCCACATGATCAAATACGTCCCTGATTTTTGGGACAAATGAAAGTTCGGTCAGCAGGCATCCGCCGGCAGGGCAGGGGTAGTTCTTGACATCCAGATCTTCTGCCATCTGCATCTGAACCGCCCGCGAACGTCCCTCAATGGCTAACAATTTGTCCCGGTCCACCCACCCCTCTTTTTCCGGGATTGTCGGTTCGAAATGGCGGGCGGAAAGGGGGCGCAGCAGGAGCCCTTCAAGTCCGCTCTCCCGTTCAATAACCCGCAAGGTATCACGCCGCTGGCTCATGGGCCTCTGACCAAGCACCTCCCCGGTAAAGACAAAGTCCGCTCCACTCTCCAGCATGTATTCCTTCGCTTTTTTCAACAGATAAATCCGGCAGTCAATACAGGGATTGACCCCTTTGCCGTAGCCGTGAATCGGGTTGCGGACAATCTCCAGATAATCCAGCCCTTTGTGCATCACCTTGATCGGAATGTTATATTCCTGGGCAACACGTACCGCTTCGGATTTGCACCCCGAGTTTTTACCGGTGCAGGTACAAAAGGGGGATGTGAAGTTAAGTGCTTCAACCTCGATACCGAGGTCAAGCATCATTTTGACAGCCAATGTTGAATCAAGCCCTCCGGAGAGAAGGGCGATTGCTTTTCGTTTCATGCGGAACTCCCGGGTCTTCTTGCGATAGTTGTTGTTTTCGGCTGCAGCCAATCCGCAAGAAGCTAGCATGACGCGTGCGGTAAAGTAAAGCCGGAAGCAAAATCATATACTTGATCTATGACAGACTTCTGCTACAGTGTGCGGAAAATACTGAACGCAGTAACGAGGAGTAGGACCGGTATGTGGGCTGCACAACTATTGGCACGGTATCTTGAAGGCAAATCGTATGAGATTGTCCTTGAGCACAGTCGGCATGTTGCCGATCTGGCGCTTGATGTTGCACGGCAGTTGGCCTTACCGGACAGCGATTGTCAGTTTATTGAAGAAGCTGCACTGCTGCATGATATCGGCGTCTGTCAGGTTCATGCGCCAGCTCTTGGACTCCATGGCCCGCATCAGTACATCATGCACGGTGTCCTTGGTCGGGCTATTCTGGAGAAAGAGGGGTATCCGCGCCATGCACTGGTGTGTGAACGCCACACCGGTGTGGGGCTGACCTGCGCGGACATAGTCCGCCAGGGGCTGCCGCTTCCGCACCGGGAAATGTGTCCGGAAACCCTTCCCGAACAGATTATCTGCTTTGCTGATCTGTTCTATTCAAAGAAGCCGGGCAGCTTGTCAACCCGTAAAAACAGTGCCCTGGTGAGACAGAAACTGCTTCCGTTCGGCGAGGATAAGGTGCGCGTGTTTGATTCCTGGCTTGCCCGGTTTAAATGGAGTGACCACCCTTCTTGAAAAGCCGCTGCACTGCAGGGCTGCTCGTGCCAAACGCCCTAAAAGCGGTTGCTTTTTCTCTCCCCATGTTTTACATTGCCCACTCATTTTAGCTTCTTATCTCGGTTACCCGCCAGGTGGTCTCCCGTGCAGAAAACTACACTTACCATTCCAGATCTCCGCTCACGAATTGACAGTATTGATGATTCAATTCTCGACCTGTTGAACGAACGGTCTCAGGTAGTTCTTGAAGTCGGCCGGCTTAAGTCCGGTAATAACCTTGATTTTCATGTTCCCGGTCGTGAACGTCAAATTTATGAACGTCTCCTGAGCAGTAATCCGGGTCCGTTCCCGAATGATGCTCTGAAAAGCATTTACCGCGAGATTATTTCAGCCTGTCTTGCCCTGGAATCACCGATGAAAGTTGCGTTCCTGGGTCCCAAAGCGACCTTCAGCCATCTGGCGACCATGCAGCTGTTCGGCCTTTCTGCCGAACTGATCCCCATGAAGTCAATTCCTGCGGTTTTTGAAGAAGTTGAAAAGGGGAGGGCACTGTACGGTGTTGTTCCGGTTGAAAACTCTACCGAAGGGGTTGTCTCGCATACGCTTGATATGTTTGTCGAGAGCGAAATGAAGATCACCGCAGAGATCATGCTTGAAGTTCATCATGATCTGCTGTCCCGTACCGGGCGGATCGAGGATGTGAAAAAAGTGTATTCACATGCCCAGCCGATTGCCCAGTGCCGGCAGTGGCTGGATGATAATCTGCCAGGGGTTCCCACGGTGGATGTCGCTTCCACTGCTGTTGCAGCCCAGATTGCCAGTGATGACTATACGTCGGCGGCTATTGCCAGTGAACTTGCCGCCTCACTGTACGATCTGAAAGTTGTCCGGAGCCGTATTGAGGACCAGGTGAACAATTTTACCCGGTTCCTGATAATTTCCCGTAAAGCGTGCGATCGTTCCGGCAACGACAAAACGTCGGTGCTCTTCTCCGTCAAGGACGAACCGGGGATCCTGTGCAGAATGTTGGAGCCCTTCGCCACCCGTGGTATCAACCTTTCCAAGATCGAGTCACGTCCGTTTAAAAAGAAGGCGTGGGAATACATCTTTTTCCTCGATCTGTTCGGTCATTTTTCCGACCCGGATGTTCAGGCCGCGCTTGATGAGCTGAAACAGTGCTGCCAGTTTATAAAAATTCTCGGATCGTATCCACGGTCGATGTAGGGTGTGTGTCCGATGATCATTAAACGGTTAACCATACTAGGGGTGGGGCTGATCGGCGGCTCGTTTGCCCTGGCTCTGCGCAGGGCGGGTGTTGTCGGGCGGATTACCGGTGTTGACAGCAACGCTGACAACCTCCGGCAGGCGCTGGCGCTCGGCATTGTAGATGAAATCGCCGATGATGCACTCTCCGGAGTCGCTGGCGCTGATGTGGTATTCATTGCTGTTCCTGTCTGCGCGATTGCTTCGGTTGTAAAATACATTGCCCCTGCGCTTCCTGCCGGTTGTATCGTCACCGACGGCGGCAGTGTCAAGGCGGAAGTTGTCAGTACCTGCGATGCGCTTATGCCGCGCGGCTGCCGGTTTGTCGGCGGCCATCCGATTGCCGGAACGGAACATTCGGGGGCAGCTGCGGCATTTCCTGAGTTATTCGCCGGCAAGCGCTGTGTATTGACACCCGGCCTGACCGCGGACCAGGAGGCTCTTGAAACGGTAACCCGGCTCTGGACTGCAGCGGGTGCCGTTGTCTGCCGCATGGAGTCCGGGCATCATGACAGGATTTTTGCTGAAATTTCTCATCTTCCCCACGCCATTGCCTATACTCTTGTCCGTGCGGTCGGCACTGCCGATGTGGAGGGAGAAAACGTGCTTTCCTACACTGCCGGCGGTTTTCGTGATTTTACGCGGATAGCATCCTCTGATCCGGTCATGTGGCGGGATATTGCCTTGATGAACCGGGATGCACTGCTTGCAAGTATCGACGGGTTTTCTGCCAGCCTTGCCGAGCTGCGCAGACGGATAGACACCGGCGATACGGAAGGGTTGGCCGAGTTTTTTACCACGGCAAAAAAGTTTCGCGATGAAATAGTCTGATTACACCGATCTACCGGAGAATCCAGTGAGTTCAATACAAATACAGCCTGCACTTTCAATCAACGGGGAGATCACAGTCCCCGGCGACAAATCCATTTCCCATCGTTCGATCATGCTTGGCGCCATTGCCGACGGCGTCACTACCGTGCGCGGTTTTCTCCGGGGCGAGGACAACATGTCAACCATGCACGCTTTTCGTGCCATGGGGGTGAATATCAAGGACGACGGTGAAATCATCCGTATCACCGGCTGCGGCCTGCACGGCTTGAAAGAACCTGATGACGTTCTTGACTGCGGTAATTCGGGCACAACAATACGGCTGATTACCGGCCTTCTTGCCGGCCAGTCGTTCTTTTCTGTCGTAACCGGTGACCAGTATCTGAGAAAGCGTCCGATGAAACGGGTCGTGGAACCGCTCTCCCGCATGGGTGCCAGAATCTCCGGCCGGAGCGGCGGCACGCTGGCGCCTCTGGCCATTACCGGCGGCTCCCTTACGGGGATAGATTACCAATCGCCGGTGTCCAGCGCCCAGATCAAATCATCTCTCATGCTGGCCGGGTTGTATGCCGACGGGGAAACGAGTGTCACCGAACCGAGTCTGTCCCGGGATCATTCCGAGCGCATGTTCCGCCTTTTTGGTGCATCTCTGGTCAGGCATGACAGGGGGGTCTCGGTTCGAGGCGGTTTTAAGCTGACCGCTCAGGAAGTGACCGTGCCGGGAGATATCTCGTCCGCCGCCTTTTTCATGGTCGCCGCGCTAATTACGCCGAATTCTGAACTTCTGATAAAAAATGTCGGTGTCAACCCGTCCCGTACCGGCGTCATTGATATTCTGCAGAGCATGGGGGGGGATATCCGCCTCCTGAACGAACGTGAAGTTTCGGGTGAGCCGGTGGCTGATCTTCTTGTCCGTTCTTCACGGCTGAAAGGGGTCGAAATATCCGGCAGTGTTGTGCCGCGAGCCATTGATGAATTCCCCGCTGTCTGTGTGGCTGCGGCGCGAGCGGAGGGGGTTACTTCCATCAGGGATGCCAGGGAATTGCGGGTGAAAGAAACCGACCGGATAACCGCAATGGCCGAAAGCCTGAAAATGCTTGGCATCGCTGTTACGGAGACGGAAGACGGTATGGACATTACCGGGTCTGAGCTTCTGCTCGGGGGAAGTGTCGACAGCTGCGGTGATCACCGGATCGCCATGTCCATGGCTGTTGCCGCGCTTGTCGCCTCCAGTCCGGTCACCGTAACCGATATCGGGTGTGTCGCAACATCCTTTCCCACGTTCTTTCCGCTTTTGGCACACGTGGCCTCGAGATAGCGATGCACTTACGAACTGACGGCATAATCATCGCGATCGACGGCCCGTCCGGGGCCGGAAAAAGTACCATTGCCCGTCTGCTGGCTGATCAGCTCGGCTACATACAGATCGACACCGGAGCAATGTATCGCGCGGCAGCTTTTATGCTTTCCCGGGCAGGTATCAATCTTGACGATCTCACCGCAGTCGAGCAGTTCTGCGCCGATTTGAACATTGAACTTGAAGTTGTCGCAGGACAGCATCTGGTGCGTGCAAACGGCATGGACGTGACTGAGCTGATCCGTACCCCGGAAATGTCACTTCTCACCTCACGCACATCCACGCTCAAGCCTGTGCGGGATGCCTTGTTGAAGGCGCAGCAGCTAATGGGGCGCAGGGGAGGGGTTGTACTGGAAGGGCGCGATATCGGCTCGGTTGTATTTCCCGATGCCGAGATAAAATTCTTTTTGAGTGCCTCGGTTGACGAACGCGCCAAACGGCGCTTTGAGGAATTAACCGCCAAGGGTGAACCGGTAACGCTTGCTGAAACTATTGATGATGTCGTCAAGCGTGATCGTCAGGATACGGAAAGGGACATCGCACCGCTCAAGCAGGCTGATGATGCCATCGTGATTGATTCATCCCGGCTTACTGTTGCTGAGGTGTTAACCAAAATGGTCGAACTGTGCCGGACTAAAATAAAGACTATGGAATCACTGACATGAAAGTAATACTTGCAAATCAGGCCGGATTTTGTTTCGGCGTTAAACGGGCAACGCTGATGGCCTTTGAGGCCGCCGGTAAGGATCAGAAAACCTATACACTCGGCCCGATTATTCATTCACCCCAGGTTGTCGGCAAGCTTGAAGCGTTGGGTATTCGAGCTCTTGATTCACTTGACGGCGTGGAGGAGGGGACAATTATTATCCGCTCTCACGGGGTCGCGCTGGGAGAAATCACCGAAGCGCAGCAGAAGAAACTTGATATTCTCGATGCAACCTGCCCCTTCGTCAAAAAGGCTCAGGAGCACGTCAAGAGTCTGTCTGACGACGGCTACAGCGTTATTGTTGTGGGCGATGCCGATCATCCTGAAGTTCAGGGGATTGTCTCCTACGGCGGCGACAAGGTTTTTGTCGTGGCTTCCGGTGAGGATGTGAGAAAACTGCCTAAAATGAAAAAATTAGGGGTGGTTGCCCAGACAACGCAGTCCTTCGAAAATTTGCAGAACGTGGTGTGTGAATGCCTGCTGATTGGTGGTGAAATCCGTATTTACAACACAATCTGTGACGCGACGGCGGTGCGCCAGGAAGAGGCAAAAGTACTGGCCGGCCAGGTGGACTGCATGCTGGTGGTGGGCGGGTTCAACAGCGCCAACACCCGCCGTCTGCTGGAAGTGTGTGCCGAGCTTCAACCGCATACCTATCACATTGAAACTGCAGCGGAGATTAACCCGACGTGGTTTGAAGGTGCGGAGCGGGTTGGGGTGACTGCCGGCGCATCGACACCGAAGTGGATCATTGATGAAGTAATGATTAAAATTGAGGAATTGAATAAAAGCGATTGAAAAATCCGGCTCATATTGCTACATTGCCAAGCTCAATAAAAACAGAAGAACGATAAACGTCCAGGGGGTATGGTGTAATGGTTGATTTTAAAAGGCTTGACGCTGCCGGGGAAGAGAATGAAGAACTCGACGGCGAGCAGCAGAGCAGTGAATTCGCAGCACTTTTCACTGAAAGTTTAAAAGATCGTCCCGAACGGGATAAAATCATAGAGGGAACTGTCGTGCGCGTGGATCAGGATACGGTCCTCGTTGATATCGGGTTAAAGTCGGAAGGCCACGTACCTGCTGCTGAATTCCGTAATGCCGATGGTGAAGTAACGGTGCAGGTCGGCGACAAGATTCGTGTTCTGATGACTCGTCAGGATGGGAAAAAAGGGTACGTACTTTCCAAAAAGAAAGCTGATTACCTTTCCGCATGGGATAAAATCGGTGATGCCTGTCAGGAGGGTGGAATCATTGAAGGCGCTATTACCGGCAAGGTAAATGGCGGCTTTACTGTAGATATCGGCGGCGTCCAGGCATTTCTGCCGTCTTCTCAGGTTGATATCCGTCCGACTTCGGACACAGACAGCTACATTGGCTTGAAGGCTCGATTTAAGGTCATCAAAATCAATCAGCGCCGTGACAATATCGTCCTCTCCCGTCGTTCAGTGCTTGAAGACGAGCGTGCCGCTGTTCGTGATGTAACTCTTGAAAAACTTGAAGAAGGCCAGATCGTCGAGGGAACAATCAAAAACGTAACCGACTACGGTGCCTTTGTTGATCTGGGCGGTGTAGACGGACTGCTTCATGTTTCCGATCTTTCCTGGGGAAGAGTTGGCAAGCCGACTGACGTACTCAAGCCGGGTCAGCAGATTACGGCAAAAGTTCTTAAATTTGATCGCACCAAAGGTAAAATATCGCTTGGCATCAAGCAGACTCTTGCCGACCCGTGGCTGGACGTCCCGACCAAATTTCCCATCGGGGATCGTGTGCGCGGCCGCGTTGTCAGCCTTATGGAGTACGGTGCATTTGTCGAGCTGGAGTCCGGGATCGAAGGTCTCATTCACGTATCGGAAATGTCCTGGACAAAGCGTGTTCGCCGCGCCTCGGATCTTCTGAATATCGGTGACGAAGTTGAAACAGTAATTCTTGGCCTTGATATGGGAAATCGCAAGATATCTCTGGGACTTAAGCAGGTCTCTGAAAATCCCTGGTCCACAATAGCCGAAAAATATCCTGCCGGAACCAGAATTGAAGGTCAGATCAAGAACATGACTGACTTTGGTATGTTCATCGGCATTGAAGACGGCATCGACGGTCTGGTGCATGTTTCGGATATGTCCTGGACAAAGCGCATCAAGCATCCGGGCGATGTCTACGAAAAAGGCAGCCTCGTACAGGCGGTTGTTTTAAAGGTTGATGTAGAAAACGAGCGTCTTTCGCTCGGCATCAAGCAGCTTGAGCCGGACCCCTGGAGTCTTGCTCCGGGTAAATACCGTACCGGTGCTCTCGTTACCGGTAAAGTGACTTCGCTAACCGATTTCGGGATTTTTGTTGAGCTGGAAGAAGGCATTGAGGGGCTGATTCACGTATCAGAGCTGTCACGAGAGAAGGTAGCCTCAGCCAAGGAATTTGCCGCTATCGGCGACATTCTTGAAGCAATCGTGTTAAGCTGTGATCCGAAAGAGCGCCGGATTTCCCTCTCCATAAAGTCGATGCATGTCGCTGTGGAGAAAGCTGAATTTGAGCAGTACATGGGATCACAGGGAGAGTCGACATCAACATTTGGCGATCTTCTGAAACAGAGCCTGAATAACAAGTCAAATTAAAAATACTGTGCTAAGAGGGACGTATGACCAAGAGTGAGCTTATCGAAAAAGTTGTTCTTTCACATGAAATGCTGAACGCTAAAGTATCAGAAATTGTTGTTAATACAGTTTTTGACTCAATTGAAGAGGCTCTTAAATCCGGAGATAAAGTTGAAATTCGCGGATTTGGCAGTTTTACGATTCGTGAACGTCTTGGACGCGAAGCCAGAAACCCTAAAAGCGGGGAAGTTGTGCGTATACCTTCCAAGCGGACGCCATTTTTCAAGACCGGCAAAGACCTGAAAGAACGGGTTAACTGCTGAAGCAGCATCACATGAAGTTTACGCCCGAATGGTGGAACTGGTAGACACAAGGGACTTAAAATCCCTCGCCTTAACCGGCGTGCCGGTCCGAGTCCGGCTTCGGGCACCAATAACTTGTTTTAAGCCATCCAAAGAAGTATTTAAGCCCCTAGAAATTGGGGCTTTTTTTATATCTATTGTGTTTTATAGTCCAGTATTGTATGAGTACATCCAGTGGTTATGGGTACAGATTTAGCGGCATAACCGGGCCAGCAGCAGCTCAATCGCTTCAAGCCTTGTGTCGATTCCCGCCAGTTGTTTAATAATTAATTTTTCAGTGTCGGCTGTCATGATTTCACCTCTTGATAATAACTATAACAGAAAAGCCGCCCCAGTGATCTGGAAGCGGCTTTTATTATGTGTCATGGCGAAACATTTAAATGCGACTGTGAGTGGCGTTATTCCTGTTGACAAATTCGCCAGACGGAGGACTCGTCAATCTTGCGGTATGGCGGCAATCTTCTGGAAGCGGCTTGACTGATCGCGGGTAAAGCCGCCTTCAAATCCTTCCCGCTGCAGTTGCTCAAACAGGATCTGGGCGCTGCGCCGGTGGCGGACCGGTTTGCCGGTATCCTCCTTCAACAGTTCGGTCAACCGCTCAATAAAGGAACCGAGCTTGGGATGCGGCTGTTCGCTCCGTACGTACTTCTGGTCGATTAAGCCGGTTCTGATAATGTTTCTGACAGTATTGCGGGAAAGGTTGAAGTCGCGGGTTATCTCACGAATCCCCTTGCCGTCTCTAAAATGAGCCTGACGGACTTTACGGATGGTCTCCACGTTCAGCATCTCCTTTGAATACTCCTCTCTCTGATAGATTCCAGAGAATATGGAGGAGGGTGCTGAGGTGGGTCAATTTTGGACGCCGATTAGGGCCGTAGGTGGATCATTATTGCACGCCGATTCACACAAGTACAGTACTAGCATGCTTATATAGTGCATTGATTTGATTGTTCAGGCCGTTTTTGAGAACAGCTGGCATTGTGGATATGTTCACTGTGACTCCCGTTTAGAATCGTTATCGGTGGGTAGCCTTGATAAACACATAAGGAACCGTGCTTACAGAAAACAGCTTCCACTCTGCATCGTGCGGGAAGGGTGCGGCGTGGTCACCCACTATAACGATCTCGTCAATAACACCATCCTTCAGGCTGAGTGCCAAAGATTTGAAAAGGACTAGGATGCGGTAGTAGTGCTCCATAGAAGTTTCAGTGGGGAAATGGCTCCCCCAACGACTAACAAAACTTTGGTAGTTCGGTGATTTTCTATGTTTATCGGCGAGTCGGAATGGCATATGAGTATTGATGGTAAGAACATAGGAAAAGATCTTTGGGTGCCTAGATGTTTGATATACCGCTTCAGAAAGAGCTGTTTCATCATCGAGTGCACTGTACTGGTTTTCTGTGTTAGCGAGGGTGTTTGGTGGCAGCTTTGCCCGGAGTTCACGAATGGAAAAAATGTGATCGAAGCCAAGTCTTTCCCTAAAAAGGAATGCATTCCCGTAATGCGGCTCAAAAGGAAAGAAGGCCAAGGCCGTTTTCCCCTTTTGCTTCATTCTGCTAACCAATGTCTGGTGCCTCTGGGATCCATTTCTTAAGACCGAATAGTATGCAGCTGGTTCTTTTTGCATTAACTCTCGCGCTTCCGCTCCAGAGGTTGGCCCAAAAAAAGGAATGACTCCA
>CAIOXL010000095.1 GCA_903862245.1 uncultured Geobacteraceae bacterium
CCCGTGCAGCGACCTTTTCCTCATATGCTGCCTGCTCACGAGTGTGGCGCTCAGCAGCGCGGCGCTCGATCGCGGTCTTGGCTGCAGCTATGATAGAAAGACGCTCTTCACGACGTTCAAGTTCTTCGGGGATGCTCATGCGCTACGAACAAGTGATCCCCTACACCGTGAGCGCCGTGCAGGAACTCAAGGCCGAGAACGATGCCCTGAAAGCGGAAAATGCTGATATGAAAGCTGAAAATGCAGATATGAAGGCGCGGTTGGCGAAGATTGAGAAGGCGTTGGGGTTGTAGGGGCGGGTTTTAAATCCGTCCTGTCGGGAAACCAAAGACGGGCGAATGCCATTCGCCCCTACGAAAACGAAACCACCAAAATCAACCGTAGGGGCGTATGGCATACGCCCGGTTCGGATTAGCAATAAAGCCGATTATTATCGGCTGTCGTGGCAGGGCGAATACAAGATTCGCCCCTACGGGCAAAAGGGATTGAGGGGGAATTGGTTGTGAAAACATCAGAGGCTGGGGTCGGCAGACGAAAAGAAGATGTCCGTTACAACCGGTCAAATTCTTCCGGTTCGACCGCAGGTACTTTGGCCAGGGCGGCCTGAAACTTATCGACAGAACCTTTGGCCGCACGCTGTGCCAGATAGGTTTCAGTAGTAAGTGCGGATATTTTTTCGGCCACTGCCGAAGCTATGAACTGATTGAGGGAAATATGGTCCTCACTGGCAATTTCACGCGCCATGGTATGGAGAGAATCGGGAAGACGGACACTGATTGCGCTCATGGTTGTACCTCCAGGGATGCAAGAAAATCGCGCGGGGTCATTACGACAACATCAAACCGCGCAGCATGTTTAAAATCGACTACGTTCCAGGTGACAATGACTGCATTGGCTTTGACGGCAAGCTCCAGAACAAAATCATCACCCAAATCTTTCAACACCGGTCGCCATAGGTAGAAAATTTTATTCAGAACGGCTTTAGAGCAGATAAAGTCAACAACGTCGTCGATCTCTTCAGGCGAGAGCGACGTAATGCCACGTTTCAGAACCGCTTCATATTCAGTAACGAGAGTGGTTGATACATGGAGGGTAAAAAGATCCCGCTCCAGCATCGAAAGCAGACGATACGAAGCGCCCCGCGATGATTTGAGTGCGGAGACGAGAACATTGGTATCAATAACGATGTCAGGTTTCATGAATGGTATTGTATATGATACCATAATAAACATCAACTAAAATTATAATGAAGCAATTAAACCACCGGAGGAACCGGTAATGAAATATCTCCTTAACCTGCAACTCGCCGTTTGCCTGCTGCTACCAGTTACAGCTTCCGCAATTGTGCAGAGCAGCCCGAACTACGCCATCAACGGCGGCACCATTGTCAGCGGCGGCAGCTCTGCCACCGATGTCTCCGGTATGAATAAATCAGGCATCGCCATCGGCCAGGGGGTGTTCATCCCGCCGGGCGGCTTGGAAAGCCCGACTTATAAGGCGGAAGTCATCGTTGTTGCCAGCCCTCAAGTCGGCGGCATCCACACCGGCGACATCAACGGCGACGGCAAGGTCGATATCGTAGATGCCCTGCTGGCGCTGAGAGCCGGTGTCGGTCTGGTACAGTTATCGAGTCAGGAAAAATGGCGCGGCGATGTGGGCCCGCTGGTGAATGGCGTTGCCGTGGGCAATGGCCGCATAGACATTGAAGATACCATACTGATTCTGCGCAAATCGGTCGGTTTGAGTTGGTAAAAGACACTACTTTATAAAAGGGGTACCACCATGATTATACGAAAACGATTACTACTCTGCGCTGCTGTGCTGGCACTTTCCGCCTGCGGTGGCGGTGGCGGCGACCTGATTGAAGTACCCACCGTGCCGGTTCCGAACAACAGGGTGCTGGCACCCGGCAGCTACAAACTGAGCTTTTCCGCGATCAGCACTGCCCGGTTGAGCTCGCCGATCAGCGGGGTTGATGTGGCGGTGAGATTCCCTGTCGGTCTGTCGGTCCGTACACTCACCGGAGGGACCGGCCAGATTGCCTCCACCTCGCTCACCTCCGGCATCTCCATTCGCTCCACAACCCTGGCCTACGGTAACTATTCCGCATCCACCCGTACCGCCTACATCAACCTGGCAACCACCGAGGACAACTACCGGGGCGGCCAATACCTGAATCTGTACTTTACCGTGGCGGCCGGCACCAGCGTTACCCCCGATACCATCTATGCCCTGAATGCCAGCTTTCCTACCTATCAGGTTATCGGTATAAATGCCGTCACCCACAGCACGGTATATCTGACGGACAGCGTAAAAACGACTCTTGGCGTGGAACAGTGAGTTATATTATCCAGAAAACAATTTAAAAAGCGGAGGTGCGTTGTATGCGTAAAACAGTACTATTCACAGTGGTCATGGCTCTGACGATCTCGGTAGCAACAGCGTTCGGTTCAGTCAGGGAGGGTTCGTATTCACTATCTCCACTGATCGGCGGGTATATTTACGGCAGTAACCAGCAGTTTGACACCGCCCCGGTGCTGGGCATCAGGGGAGGGTACTCGTTCACCAAGGCACTCGGTGTCGAAGCGGTGTATGACTATGTTACCCCCACGGATTCCCGGTTCTGGTCATTGAAAAATATCGCCATGCACCGTTTCGGCGGCCAGGCGCTGTATCACTTCGTCCCGGATAATCAGTTCGTACCATATCTGGCCGCCGGATACTCCGGCATCAAATTCACCGGAACCGGTGTGAACAACATCCTTCACGGTGCATTCGACTACGGTGCGGGAGCGAAATATTCCGTGACCGACGACATCGCTGTCCGGGCTGATATCAGACATATTCTGTATGGCTACAATGGCACGACCTACAACAACGTGGAATTTCTGCTGGGTGCCACGTTCCAATTCGGCGGCACCGCACCGGTGGTGAAAGCCATCGTGCCCGCAGCCGTTCCGGTCGAACCGGTAATAGCAGCAGCGGTGGTTTCTCCTCCCCCTGCACCGGTCAAGAGCGTGGCGGCACCTGTGCAGAAAGCACCGGTACCAACCGTCGAGGCAGTGCCGCCGGTTGTCGTTGCTCCGCCAGTAATTGCGTCAATTGCAGTGAAGGCAGCCATTGAGACGGCCAAAGCTGAGCCTGTCGTCACAGTTCTCCCCGTGAAGGCAAGCGGGCGCTACTGCAACAAAACCACCGTCCTCATCATCGAGTTTGGTGGCAGCAAGACGGCGGTGAAGGAAGAATATGCCGGGAGGCTTGATCGGTTGGGGCGGTTTATGAAAGAGAACCCGACGGCGAGGGGAACGATTGAAGGTCATACCGCCGCTGGTGGCGAGGCACGAATGGCGAAGCTGTCCAAGGCTCGTGCCGACAGCGTGCGGGATTATCTTGTCACCACGTTTGGGATAGACGGTAGCCGGCTTTCCGCCGTCGGGTATGGAAAAAGTAGGCCTATTGCCTCAAATAAAACTGCTGTCGGACGGCGGAAGAACTTCCGCGTTGAGGCTGTTATCGTGTGCGAGTAGGGATGGAAATCTAAACTGAGACTCTTGCAAAAGTCTTAAAAAAATTATCCCCCTCCCTTGAAGGGAGGGGGAACTAAATTCAAAGACTTTTGCAATTGGCTCAAATAACTGCTGATTATGCGTTTTGAGCATCCACAACAGCAATCGCTGCCATATTGACGATATCATCAACACTATCGCCCCTCTGAAGAACATGAACCGGCTTGTTCATACCCATGAGAATCGGACCGATCGCTTCAGCCCCTCCCAGGTGACGCAGCAGCTTGTAGCATATGTTCCCTGAGTTCAGGTCCGGGAAGATCAGGACATTGGCCGCTGTTTTCAGTTTTGAGAAGGTGAAGCCTTCCAGCAGTTCCGGCACAACCGAAGTATCAGCCTGCATCTCACCCTCAATGATCAGATCAGGTTCGCGCTCCTTGACAATCTCCACCGCCCGACGGACTTTTTGGGTCTGCGGATGATTGGACGAGCCGAAGTTTGAGAAGGAGAGCATGGCAATCCGTGGCTCAATATCAAGCATACGTACTTTTCCCGCCGCCAGAATGGCTGTTTCAGCAAGCTCTTCCGCAGTCGGGTCGATTGTTACGGTCGTATCGGCCAGAAAGTAGACCCCCTTCTTGAAAACCATCATGTATAAACCGTGAACACTTGAAAGACCCCGCTGTTTGCCGACAACTTCCAGTGCGGGACGGATCGTTTCCGGGTAGTGCGTATCAATTCCGCCGAGCAAAGCGTCAGCATCTCCCATATGAACCATCATCGAACCGAAATGGGTGCGTGACTTACGTTGCATGAGACGGTTTGATTCGCTCTGCGTGATCCCTTTACGTTGACGCAGCGTATATAACTGCTCTGCATACCTGCTGGTCAGTTCAGAGTCATTGGGATCAATAATTGGCACATCCATTTCAATATGCAGATCAGCCATTTTCTGGACGATTTTTTTACGGTCCCCGATCAGGATCGGCTTGGCAATTCCCTCCTCCACAAGCTCTTTGGCGGCTCTGATGATTTTTTCGTTGTCACCTTCAGGGAATGCAATTGATTTGGGATCACTCTTGGCCTTGTTAATAACCATGCGCATGATCTCTTTGGATTTACCCTGGGTTGATTCAAGGTGTTCGATGTATTTGGCCATATCTTCAACCGGCTGACGGGCAACACCGGTTTCCATAGCCGCCTGAACGATAGCAGGTGCCACATGGAGAAGAACCCGCGGGTCAAATGGCTTCGGAATGATGTAGTCACGGCCGAAGACGAATTTCCGGTTGCCGTAGGCTTTGCAGACAGAATCGGGACATTCTTCGCGGGCCAACTGTGCCAAGGCTTTAACAGCGGCCAGCTTCATCTCTTCATTGATACAAGTGGCGCGGCAGTCGAGGGCTCCCCTGAAGATAAACGGAAAACCGAGAACGTTATTTACCTGGTTGGGGTAGTCGGAGCGGCCGGTGGCCATCATGACATCACTGCGGGTAGCGTGAGCATCTTCAGGAGTTATTTCCGGATCCGGATTAGCCATGGCGAAGATGACCGGGTTTGGTGCCATGCTGGCAACCATCTCCTTGGTAAATGCGCCTTTTGCTGAAAGTCCGAACAGGACATCAGCGCCGTTTGCTGCTTCCTCGAGAGTACGGAAATGAGTGTCGGCGGCAAAAAGCTCTTTGTAGGGGTTCATCCCCTCAACGCGCCCTTTGTAGATGACCCCTTTGGTATCGCACATGATCATGTTGTTCGGCTTTACGCCAAGCGCAATGGCAAGCTTTGCACAGGAGTTGGCAGCAGCCCCGGCACCATTGACGACGATACGGATATCTTCAATATTTTTATCAACCAAATACAGGGCGTTAAGGAGGGCAGCGGATGAAATTATGGCAGTACCATGCTGATCATCGTGAAAAACCGGAATTTTCATGGTTTTTTTGAGGGTTTCTTCTATATAAAAACACTCGGGAGCTTTGATGTCCTCCAGATTGATACCGCCAAAGGTAGGCTCCAGCAACTGACAGGCCTTGATAATCTCATCAGGATCTTCAGTATCCAGTTCAATGTCAAACACGTCAATGTCGGCAAAACGTTTAAAGAGAATACCTTTCCCTTCCATGACCGGCTTACCGGCCAGTGCACCGAGGTTTCCGAGACCAAGTACCGCGGTACCATTGGAAACGACCGCTACCAGATTACCTTTGGCTGTATATTTATAGGCATCCTCAGGGTTTTGCTGGATTGCAAGACAGGGCTCTGCTACGCCGGGAGTATACGCCAACGAAAGATCTTCGGCCGTCTGGCATGGTTTGGTTGAGATAACTTCGATCTTACCTTTACGTCCGCTTGAGTGGTATTCCAGTGCGTCTTTAAATTTGGCCATTTTTTCTCTCCATTTTTAGTTTTGTTAAAAAATTAGCTCCCAATTTTAAAACAATGCGGCACTACTTTTACTAAAACTGAAAAATAATAGACTCGTTGAAATGTTCTTGTCAAGCAGTTAATTTTACGACCTAAAATACTTCCGTGCGTGCCTGAACAGAGTGAGTAGATTTCCCTCTGCCAAGCTGCATAACTCATGTAATCAATTGACTTATCCTACTACTTTCAGTACTGTTTTCCCCTGTTGCGAACAAACAGTCCCATGCAGAAAACAGCCATGCCCTCTTCTTTAGCCAAAGCGGTCGACCTTGAGTCAGGAACCGTACTTCATAGCGGTTGATACCCGTCTTGCGCTGTGATATAGATCATCACACTTCTACGATCAGGTGACCACAATGTTAATGATTGACCGTTTGATTGAACAGGCTCTCCTTGAGGATATTCATACCGGCGACATCACCACCCTTGCGGTCGTCCCCCAGAGTCGCCCCGCCTCGGCACGGTTGATTGCTAAAGAAAGTCTCGTGGTCGCCGGTCTTGCTGTCGCTGCCCGTGTTTTTACACTTCTTGATCCGGAGGTTCGCTTTACTGCGTGTGTGAGTGATGGCGAGCGGGCAACAGCCGGAACCATTATGGCGACCGTTCAAGGTGAAGCGTCACAGCTTTTGATGGGTGAGCGGGTGGCGCTCAACCTGCTTCAGAGAATGTGCGGCATTGCCACGCTTACCAGCAACTTTGTTGAAGCGGTCTCCGGAACCAAGGCACGAATTGTTGATACCCGAAAAACCACTCCAGGCCTTCGTCAGCTTGAAAAATATGCCGTGCGGGTCGGAGGCGGCATTAATCATCGCACCGGTCTGTATGACGGTGTTCTTATCAAGGAAAATCACATCATGGCTGCCGGCGGCATCAGCGAAGCGATCCGTCGTGCCCGTGCCTATATTCCCCACACCTTAAAAATAGAGATCGAAACCGAAACCCTGACCCAGGTTGATGAAGCTCTTGCGGCCGGAGCCGATATTATTATGCTCGACAACATGAGCCTCGATGAGATGCGCGCTGCCGTTGTAACCATCGGTGGCCGGGCCCAGGTTGAGGCATCAGGCGGAGTAAACCTTGACCGTGTAAGATCAATCGCCGAAACCGGTGTTGATATTATTTCGGTCGGAGCATTAACCCACTCGCCCCGTGCGATGGATATTTCAATGCTTCTGGACTAAATACATGGTACTGCCAGGCCGTTGCCGCGGGAACTCGATGAACCAGAAAGCCGGTACCATATTGCGCCTGTTCCGCTCCGGGAACGGCTTTATATCGGGAGAGCATCTCAGTAGAGAGCTTGGCGTCTCGAGGACAGCTGTCTGGAAACACATTTCTGCACTGAGAGATGACGGCTACCGTATTGAAGCGGTACCATCACGAGGGTATAAGCTTATTTCCTCTCCCGAAAACATGGACCCGCACGAAGTGGCAGCCCACCTGGTCAGCAGCAGAATCGGAAAAAGAATTGAATTTCAGAAAATGACCGCTTCGACCAATGCCGACGCCTTCCGCCTGGCAGAGGAAGGGGCCGCTGAAGGAACCGTTGTCCTTGCAGATGCCCAGAGCGGCGGCAAGGGACGACGCGGGAGAATATGGGCCTCACCTGCCGGTGTTAATCTTTACTGCTCTATTATTCTGCGCCCTTCAATAATGCCGCATGAAGCCCCGCAATTGACATTCCTCTCCGCTGTGGCTGTCGCGCGGGCAATTGAGCGCACAACGAAACTGACCCCAGAAATCAAATGGCCCAATGATCTGCTGATCTCGGGAAAAAAGGTCGCTGGACTGTTAAACGAAATGAGCGCTGAAACGGACGGCGTCAACTTCGTCATTCTCGGCATCGGCGTCAACCTTAATATGACCGCACAGCAGTTTCCCCCCGATTTACGCCAACCGGCCACTTCCATGCTGCTGGAATCGGGTGTACCGATTGACCGTTCACTCTTTGCCGGGATCATGCTGACCGAGCTTGATCTGCTGTACTCTGATTTTCTGACACACGGATTTACCCCGGTACGCGAAGAGTGGCAGCAACGCTGCAATGCCCGCGGTCGCCGGATTCAGGTTACCGACTCCGGTACGGACGGTACCGGGGGACTGTTTAGCGGCATCGACTCGGACGGGGCATTGCTGCTCCGGTCTGATGACGGACAACTGTTGCGCATTACCTGTGGAGATGTGAGGATACTCTGAATGCTTCTTGTTATTGACGTTGGCAACAGCAACATTGTGCTGGGGGTCTACAAAGGTTCACTGCTTGTCCGCAGCTGGCGCCTTTCTACCGACAAATCCCGCACATCAGATGAATATGCGGTTCTGCTGCACAGCCTGTTTGCTCAGGCGGGGCTTGGATTCTCCGGGGTCAGGGCCGCAATCATCTCCTCCGTTGTGCCCCCCTTGACCGGTGTAATGGAAGCGATCTCCCATGATTTTTTCAATTTAACCCCCTATGTTGTCGGTCCCGGCATCAAAACCGGAATGCCGATCCATTATGACAACCCCCGGGAAGTTGGTGCCGATCGGATTGTTAACGCTGTCGCCGGGTTTGAAAAACACAAGTGTCCGTTGGTAATTGTTGATTTCGGGACCGCAACGACCTTTGATTATGTCAACAGCAAGGGAGAATACTGTGGCGGCGCCATAGCGCCCGGTCTCGCCATTTCAGTGGAAGCGCTGTTTCAGCGTGCCAGTAAGCTCCCGAGAATTGACATTGTCAAACCACCCCATGTAATTGCGAAGAACACTGTGAACTCTATGCAGGCCGGAATATTTTTCGGCTATGTCGGCCTGGTTGACGGGATTGTGGAGCAGATACGGTCCGAATCACACGAAGAGTTCCGGGTGCTGGCAACAGGCGGTCTGGCGGCCTTGATCGCTCCGGAGTCCAGAACCATTGATGAGGTCGATGAGAACCTTACTCTTGATGGGTTGCGCATCCTCTATGAACGAAACAGATAATTGGTTATACTCGCCAAGCTCGATGTAAAGACGGTAGCGCAGAGAAATCCATATCGCACGCAAGGAGGCAGTTGTATGGGACAGTTTGAAACAAGCAAAATCCGTAACCTGGGCATCGTAGCGCACGGTGGTGCCGGCAAGACGTCGCTTTCAGAGGCAATCCTGTTTGACACCGGAATGATCGACCGTCTGGGCCGGGTAGATGACGGCACGTCAACCATGGATTTTGAGCCGGAGGAGATCAAACGTAAAATTTCCATCACCTCGGCGCTTGACCACTGTGAATGGCAGGGCCATTCCATCCACATTGTCGACACCCCCGGATACGGGAATTTCATTGCCGATACCCGTGCCTGCATGCGCACCCTAGACTGTGCTGTCGTGATTCTCTCTGCCATTTCGGGGGTTAAAGCCCAGACGGAAGAAATCTGGGGTTGGGCCAATGATTTCGAAATTCCGCGCATTGCGTTTGTCAACAAGCTTGACCGTGAGCGGGCCAGTTTCCTCCGGGCGATCGATGATATGGAAAAGATGCTGGGAGCACGGGGGGTCGCTATTCAGATACCGATCGGCCTTGAGGATGCGTTTGTGGGCGTCATTGACCTGATAACCATGAAAGCCTTCTTTTATGCAAAAGATGGTTCGGGAAAATATACGGAAGGCGCTGTCCCTGCCGAATACGCCGAAGAAGCGGCCCGATTGCGGGAGCGGATGGTCGAAACTGTGGCCGAAGCGTATGATGCACTTACAGAAAAATATCTCGAAAACGGCGATCTGAGCCAGGAAGAGATTATCGACGGCATCAGAGTCGGCACAATGCGCAACACCTTCACCGCCGTCCTCTGCGGAGCGGCAACGGCCAATATCGGCGTGCCTCATCTGCTGGATGCAATCTGTGCCTACCTCCCCTCCCCGCTGGACCGGACCAAGGCGGTCGGCATTCACCCCAAAACCGAAGAGATACTGGAACGCGCTCCCGATGAGCAGGAACCGTTTTCAGCGCTGGTTTTCAAAACAACGTCAGACCCGTACACCGGCAAGATAACAATTTTCCGAGTGTACTCCGGTGTGCTTAACTCGGATTCGGTGATTTACAACTCTACTAAAGGGATTGAGGAGCGGATCGGCCAGATCTATGAACTTGAGGGGAAAAAACAGCACCCGATCAAACAGGCTGTTGCGGGCGATATCGTTGCCGTTGCCAAACTCAAGGAAACCGTGACCGGTGACACTCTCTGCGACCCTGCCAAGCCGATCATTTTTGAACCGGCAAAGCAGCTGCTCCCGGTAATATCATATGCGATCGAGCCGAAAACCAAGGCTGACGAGGACAAGATCCACAACGCCCTGCACCGGATGATCGAGGAAGAACCGACCCTTGAATCACACCGTGATATACAGACCAAGGAGTTTATCCTTTCCGGCATGGGACAGGTTCATCTGGAGGTAATTGTCGAGAAGATGAAGCGCAAGTTCGGTGTGGAAGTGCTGCTCAAAACACCAAAGGTCCCCTACTTTGAAACAATCCGCGGCACAGCCAAGGTGCAGGGTAAATACAAGAAACAGTCCGGTGGCCGTGGGCAGTACGGTGACTGCTGGATTGAAATGTCCCCGACCGGCCGGGGCGAAGGCTATATTTTTGAAGACAAGGTTGTCGGCGGTGTCATACCGCGCCAGTACATCCCCGCTGTGGACAAGGGGATTCAGGAAGCCTGTCAGGATGGCTTTCTGGCCGGGTACCCGGTTGTTGACTTCAAGGTTTCCCTGTATGACGGCTCTTTTCACACCGTAGACTCATCCGAAATGGCATTCAAGGTCGCCGGGTCCATGGCGTTCAAAAAAGCAATGGAACTCTGTAAAGCGGTTCTGCTCGAACCTATTGTCAATATGAAGATCACGGTACCGGACGAAAGCATGGGCGATGTCATCGGCGATCTGAACTCCAGACGCGGCAAGGTTGTCGGAGTAGAGCCGAAAGCCAATTCGCAGATCATCCGTTCAGTCGTTCCCATGTCTGAAGTTCTTGCCTATTCTAATGATCTCAAATCCATGACCAGTGATCGCGGACTGTTCAGTATGGAGTTTTCCCACTATGAAGAGGTGCCTTCGCACCTTTCGCAAAAGATCGTAGCCGACTCCTTGGCGCAAAAGAAGGACGCACATAACAATCATTGAGCGGTAACGGAGGATGGTCATGGAGTTCAAATTCAGCAAAGATTCGGCTGAATCCCAGGAGTATAAAGCGTCCGATGACAAGGGGAGGCAACGCGCTCTTCTTGTCCTGCTGTTGGTCCTGGTGGGCGGTTTTGCATACCTTTATTTTTTCACCGGCCTGATCAAACCCCTGGAAGTACCGAAGGGGAGTGAAGTTTCCGTCGCCGCACCAGCGCCGCAGGCAGTCAAAATGCCGCTGCCGGCGCGCGCAGGGGAGCCTGAAAAAACGGACGGAAAAAAAGGAGCTGGCGCTGAGACTCCAAAAACGGTGGTGACCGCACCCGGGCCAGCCACACCTCCTGCCCCACCCCTTCCGGTCGCAGTACCGGTCGTACCGGCACCTAAACCGGAAGCCAAACCAGTGCCAGCCGCAGCCAAACCGGCAACAGAGTCGAAAAAGGCGGAAGCGCCTAAGCCGTCAATACAGACAAACCAGAACGCTGAAGCCGGAAAAGGGGCCGGCAAAAAAACAGTGCCGCACAGCCGGGTAAAAGCAAAAGCCGTCGCCACGGCAAAAAAGGCTGCACCGCGTCCCTGTTTTCTTGTTGTCGGGAATTACGTCATTGAAGAAGCACTGGCAGCCGATATGGGCCATGTACGGAAAGCCGGACTGGTGCCGATTGTTAAGCCCTCCGTTCACAAGAAAACAGCAATGAACCGTCTTTTTGTAGCTGAATTCAATGATCGGGCGGCAGCCCAGCCAACCCTGGAAAAATTGAAGCACCACACGTCTGATGCGTTTGTCATTAAGCAGGGGGGGAGGTTTTCTCTCTACGCAGGGTCATATTTGCAGAAAGATGCTGCCGTCTCTGAAAAAGAGCGTTTGAAGGCGGCGGGAATTTCCGTTACCGTCAGGCAGAGCGATATAGCAATACCCTCCCGAAGTCTTTCGGTCGGTCCGTTCAAAAGCAGGAAAGACGCGGACGAGGCACGTGACCGGTTGAAAAATGTCGGGATAAAAGCGACTCTTTCGCAGAAGTAACCTCTCTATGGCTGAAAAAATAACGTTGAAAATTTCCCCGGCTGTGGCAAAGTTCGTCCGGCCGGGGACTCCTTTGGGGGTCAGATTTTCCGGATGCTCTGCTGCAGAGGAGATGCCGACAGCGGATCGACTGGTGCTGCTGCTCTGTCTGTCAAAGGACCCCGAACCGGCTGTCAGCCGCTCGGCCATCGCCACTCTGGAAAACGTGCCGATGGAGGTAATCAGTGAATATCTCGGTTCTGCGGCCCCCCACCCCCTTGTCCTCGATGCATTGCGCGTATTCTGCCGCAACCACCCCGACACCGTCCTGCAGAGCAATCAGCTCCCCCGTGTTGAGGAGGAGGGCAGACCTGACACTCTGCCGGATCACGTAAGCCGGGAGGCGGAGCCTGATGAGGAAGGTCCCGTCAGTCTGGACAGCGAACAGTTTCTCAGCAAATACAAATCAGCTCAGCGTATGGGGACCGGTGATAGAATAAAAATGGCCCTTACCGGCGACAAGGAATGGCGTGCTATCCTTGTCAAGGATTCAAACAGACTGGTTTCGACCAGCGTTCTGAGAAATCCACGCATAACCGATGGAGAGGTGCTGGCACTTATCAAATCAGGCATTCAGACTGATGAAATCATGCGGCTGATCTGTGCCAACAAGGAGTGGGTCAAAAACTACACCATTCGAAAAGCTCTGGTTGAGAACAGCCGGACTCCGGTGCAAAATGCGATGAGATATATGGCCACTATGGATGAAAAGGATCTGGCCTCCTTTGCCAAAAGCAAAAACGTGACTTCAGCCGTATCAAGCACAGCTAAACGTATCCTCTTTACCAAGAAAAAATAGAATTTCCGGGAGTTTATTATGGCGCTGGTTAACCATGCCAAAAAAGAGATTAACGCCAAAATCGTGTATTACGGTCCAGCCGGCAGCGGTAAAAAAACAGCCCTTACATATATCTACTCCCGGATTAAGCCGTCTCTTCGGGGCGAGCTCAAAAGCATTCCGGCCGGCGGGGACAACCTGCTGCACTTTGATTTCAGCCCGTTTGAAGCCCCGCTGCCAAGCGGATATCGCCTCCGTCTTCACCTGTATTCCCTGACCGGAAAGGTTGCCAATCCGGCAACATGGAAAATGACCCTCAAGGGGACTGACGGGATAATCATTCTGGTAAACCCTTCTGATGAGCACTCTGCCGAAACCAGGGAGAGCGTTTTACAGTTACGGGATTTTTTATCTGTGTACGGTGTCGGCCTTCACGAAACGCCTGCTGTTCTGCAACTCAACAACTTTGGTCCTGAAAAGCGTACGGATGAAGCGACGAAGCTCGCTGAAGAACTTGACCTTGCCATGCTGACCCGCTGCTGCTCAAACGCAGCACGCGGCGAGGGTCTTCTGGAGGCGTTGACAACCCTTTCCCGCCAGGTGCTCGACCGGACGGCACCGGGGATGGAACCACCTGAAGCGGCCATACGCACCGCCACGCCTCCTCAGGGAGAGATGGCGGCGGAACAGTTCCGGCCAGAGGCATCGGCTGAATCCCGGCGCATGCAGCACAATGAAAATCCGCCGCAGGTTACCCTGCTGTCGCATGAAGTCGTTTCTGAAGGGACAACAGTACGGATTCCGCTGGAAATCAGTCAGGACGGCATACAGCGCCGAATGATAGTAACGGTGAACGTCGCCATGGCACAGGACTAGGCACTTAGGCACTGTCAGCTGTAGTACCCCGCTCGCTGACAGGACAATTGCTATATTACGACAACGTCAACACGATCAACTTGTATACAATTTTATTACATGCTATAAGCATCAAAACGGGTTCACTCTATTGGAGGCTGAATAATGGCAATTATAACCGTATCACGAGAAATGGGCACCGGAGCCTATCAGATCGCCTCGGATGTAGCCAAAAAACTCAAATACACTCTTATAGACGGACCCCGGATCAAGTCACTTGCAACAAAATATGGACTTACGCCGGAAATGCTGCAGATGGTTGATGAAAAACCGCCTTCCTACGTAACGGCAGAAGACCGCAAGCGGGCAGCAGCCCTTAACGCCATCGAACTGATCATTCTTGAACTTGCCCGCAAAGGGAATGTAGTTGTGTATGGACGGGGCGGGCAGGATCTGCTGAAAGGGTGCAGGAATCTGCTTCGGCTTCGCTTTATTGCGGAGTTCGAAGGGAGAGTGGAGCGGTTTGCCGAAAGGGAGTGGATCGACCCGGATATGGCCCGTTTACTGATACGCCGCAGTGATCATCAACGGGGCGGGTTCATTCATTTCTATTTTGACCGCGACTGGCAGGATCCTGATAATTATGATCTGGTCTTTAACACTTCCCGCCTTTCTGAAGCGACTATTGCTGATTGTATTATAACGACCGTCAAAGAGCCGGCCCTGAAAGAGTCAGACAAATCTTCAGTTGCAGTCATCGACAGTATCATCCTGTCTAAAAAGATCGAAACCGCCCTCCTTAATGCACCTGCCTTAGAGGATTATCGCCCATTTACCATCTCGACAAACAAGGGAGATGTATCCATCAGCGGGTATATTGTTTCCGAAATCCAGAAAAAAGCGGCCATAGAAATTGTTAAATCAGTAAAGGGAGTTACTTCAGTCACGGAAGATATTCATGTGGTTGATTACAAGGCCTATAAAGAAAAAATGTAGCTTATTTTTTTCGTATCTGTTGTATCCGGTCATACAGTGGGGCGAGCAGGGCGCTGTCAAATTTCAGCCCTTCCCGCCCCTTGCCGATTTCAAGCCCCTCTTCGATCCCGTGAAAATCAGAACCGGCGGTCATCAGCATCCCCCGCCCCTCCGCAGTACGACGCAGAAATTCTATCTCAAGCGGCCAGCCCATATTGTTGTATACCTCTATGCCATCGAGACCAGAATCATGAAGAGCGGCAATGGCTCCGCCCAGCGTCTCCATGTTTTTGGTTATGCTGGTGGGGTGAGCGAGTACGGCAACTCCGCCGATCCGATGAATTTCAGCGATCGCCTCAGCCATCGGCCAGTAACTTTTCGGGACATTGCAGGGAACGAGATAGCGCCGAAAGGCATCTTCCACCGAATCGGCATACCCCCGCTGCAGCAATGCCCGGGCAATATGCGGACGACCGATGGCATCGCGGGCAAAAGCCAGCACACTCTCACGCGTTACGGCGGTTCTCCCTTCTCCGTGCAGTTGGTCGTTTACCCGGCCAAGGATCTCGTCGTTCCGCCCCTCGCGACGCTCTCTGAACCTGTTGAGATTCCGCAGAAATTCTGTATCGGAGCAATCGATGCCATAACCAAGCAGATGAACATCTGTCCATTCTCCGAACTGCACTGAAAGCTCAACGGCTGAAAGGACTTCGATACCGGCACCGGCTCCCGCAGCGCTCGCTTCCTCTACCCCGGCAACTGAATCATGGTCAGCAATGGCAATCACGCGCACATCGGCGTTACCGGCAAGGGCAACAATTTCTGAGGGGCTGAACGCGCCATCCGAATAACTGGTATGTATATGCAGGTCAATATTCATGCTGCACATACTAGCGCGCCAGAGCTGAAAAGTAAAACCGCTATTGCGGTGAGGCGGTGCATGGGATAGAATCCTGTTCATGAAACCTGATGAAATACATGCAATTATTTCAATTCTCCGCGAAGAATATAAAAACTGGCAGACCCCGGCGGTTTCAATCGTGGCACAATGCAACGGAAGCCCCTTCAAGGTGCTGATTTCCTGCATCATATCTCTACGCACCAAAGATGAGGTAACTGCGCTGGCATCCGCCCGTATTTTTGCCCGGGCGCAGACAGCGGAAGCGATGGCAGACCTCCCCGTGGAAGAAATATCCCGGCTCATTTATCCTGCCGGGTTTTATCGCACCAAAGCCGAACAGATAGCCGTGTTATCCCGGAGACTTGCGGAAGAGTTTCACGGAGTCGTACCGGATGAGATTGAAGAGCTGCTCCAATTCAAAGGTGTCGGCCGCAAAACCGCCAACCTGGTCATGACTCTCGGCTTCGGCAAACCGGGCATTTGTGTTGACACCCACGTTCACCGTATCTGCAATCGTTTCGGCTACGTTTCGACAAAAAGTCCGGACGAAACCGAAAAGATCCTGAGAACACAGCTTCCTCCCGAATACTGGATCGAGATTAACGATTTATTAGTAGCATTCGGACAGAATCACTGCCATCCGGTCTCGCCCCGCTGTTCGAGCTGCAGGGTATCAGCCATATGCCGCCGGGTTGGAGTGGGCGTATCCCGGTAACCCGGAACCGATAAAAAAAACGGCTACTGAGCCTCTTGCAAAATGATTGTACTTTGATTTTGACGAGCTTTTTTTAAGGGCTGTATTCGGTCTTTTTCGTGTCAGCCCTCGGTTCGTTTCTGATTTGTTGAATTTTCTGGCGTTGTTACG
>CAIOXL010000096.1 GCA_903862245.1 uncultured Geobacteraceae bacterium
GTAGCGCGCGACCCACGACCTTGACCCCGCTGTCAAGCTGTTTTTTCGGGCAAAGCAACTTTTTTCAAAGATCACTACAGAAGTCTAAAGTCCAGTATTGTACAGAGGAGCGGTCCCTATGCTGAAGAGAATTTTATTGTTGGCCTGTGCACTATGCATGTTTTCTGTCGTCTGCGCCGGAGCGGCCGAAACCAAGGACATCAAGTTCAACTTTAAAAATGCCGATTCTGTTGTATTCAGCCACGATTTTCACCTGAAAAAGTATAACAACAATTGCAAGATATGCCATGATGCCATCTACAACCTGAGAAATAAAAAACGCTCCACCATGGCAGAAATGGAAAAAACCAAGTCCTGCGGTGCATGCCATAGCGGGGTTAAAGCGTTCAGTGTCGCCAGCGAGACGGACTGTTCCCGCTGCCACGTCGGTAAACCGCGTGATATTGCCTATGCCGTAAAAGGCCTCGGCACCACCCAGTTCAGCCATTCACTGCATATCGCTAAAACGGGGGGCGCCTGCAAAGGGTGCCACAACGGCAAAGTCATCACCGGTAAGGATAAAGCGGTGACCATGGCGGAAATGGAAAAAGGGCGCACCTGCGGCGCCTGCCACAATGGCAAACGCACATTTGCCGTTACGGCAAACTGTGACCGCTGTCACAAGGGGCTTAAACCGGCAGAGGTTACCTTTGCCCTGAAAGGGATAGCATCTGCGACCTTCAGCCACGCAATCCATACCCAGGCTTACAGCTGCAAAGAGTGCCATACTAAAATATTCCCGTTCAAATCAGTCGTCGGCAAAAGCACCATGGATGATATGGAGAAGGGTAAATCCTGCGGCGTCTGCCATAACGGCAAGGATGCCTTTGCATCTACCGGCGATTGCGCCAAATGCCACAAAGGGCTGAAACCGGGCAAGATTCTTTTCAACACATCGGCTGGTGAGGCCGCGTTCAGCCACGAGTTCCATCTCCAGTCATACAAATGCGCCGATTGCCATACAAAAATATTCCCCTACAAAGCCGGCGCCCTGAAAGCAACCATGGCCCAGATGGAGGCGGGAAAATCATGCGGTACCTGTCACAACAAGGGAAAAGATGCGTTCCCGGTGCAGGATGATTGCAGCAAGTGTCATAAAATGTAGAATCCACCAGGCACGCAGTATTCTGCCCGGATAGTTGCAGATACAAAAAAGGGGAGCAGACACTAGTCTACTCCTCTTTTTTTGTGCGTTGACTGCTCCAGGGAGGGGACCGGCAAGCGGTCCCCTGTATACTGTATTCAATTTCGTTGCTATTGTGAATGGACTTCGTGTATACAACCAATGACTTGGGCATTTCCTCCGTTTGTGCCACACAGTGGGCCGCTGCCGTGCGGCATTGAAGGGCGACACTATGCAGAAACGCTCGACAGGATGCAGACAATTACTTGTTACGCAGGCGTTATTCATACTCCTGCAGGTAACTCTTGCTCTACAACACCATCAGCATTTCTCGTCAGATCACAGCGTTAAAGACGCGCTACACTCCTTCCCCTCAATATTTCAGCTTGATCTTGGCAAACAGGATGCCCTGGCTTTTTTCCCTGCGGACTTCCTGTTATCCCCCCCTCCATCGTTATTTACCCGTAACCGGGAAAGCGCTCAAACCCCGGTCACGGTTCTTATCACGGACCCCCCCCAGAGCCGGGCACCGCCAGCGGTCACCTGATCGCTCTGCACCGGCGCATGCATAACAACCTGGACCCGTTTTACGGTTCTGTCTCAGGTTTAAATACAATCAATTCTGGAGGATTTCGTTTATGTCTTCACCCCTTTACCGATTCATCATACTGACGTTCCTGGCAGCCATCTGGGCTTTTCCCGCTCATGCCGAGCAGGGTATGGCCATTGACCCGGCCACCTGCCTCGGGTGCCACAGCAACAAAATGTCCATCCATGATTTTGCCGCGTCTGTCCATGGCAAAAATGCCTGCACCAGCTGCCATGTGGACATCGTTGATCTTGCCAAGCACATGCGAAAAGAGATCAAGGTCCAAAAGGTTCAGTGCGAGCGGTGCCACAAAAAACAGAACTCAGAACATTATGCCAGTGTGCATGCCGAGAAAGGAGTCACCTGCGCCCAGTGCCATACGGATATCCATACCCATAATTACTGGAAAAATGACAAGCGCATTGCGGTCGCCAAGTGTGTCCAGTGCCACGACAAGGAAGCGGTCTACCGGAAGTCGGTTCACGGCAAGGGTGTTGCCGCCGGCAACATGGATTCGGCCGCCTGTCACGACTGTCATAACCTCCATGCCATTGACAAGCTGGCCGGCGCAAAGGATCACAAGGGGCGGGAGTTCCATACCAAAGTCTGCCTGAAGTGCCATAGTGATGAAAAACTGATGGCCAAGAACAAGGTCACCAACGTGGCGGTCAAATCCTACATGGAGAGCTACCACGGCAAAAACTACCGTCTCGGCTTCCCGGACAAGGTCGCCGGCTGTGCAGACTGCCACACCGCACACTCGGTTCTGCCGAAAGCCGATCCCCAGTCCAGCATCAACCCCGCCAATATGGTGAAGCAGTGCACGCCGTGCCACCCCAGGGCGACACCGCTCTTCGCCCAGTATTATGCCCATGGCGAGATGACGGACCGCCATAATTATCCGATTCTGTACTACACGTTTGTCGCCATGACCGGCCTGCTTGTTTCCACATTTGCTGTTTTCTGGATCCACACGCTGCTCTGGATGTTCCGCGGCTTTGTTGAAAACCGGGAGAAGGCTGACCATCTTGCCGCCGGCCTGCACGAGCACGTTACTCCCGCAGGCACCCATCATCACGTTGTTCCCGATGCGCATAAACAGTACCGGCGCTTCAACCGGGTGCACATCTTCATGCACCTGCTCGTTATCACCAGCTTCCTGATACTTTCAATAACCGGCCTGCCGCTGAAGTTCTGCACCCAGGCATGGGCAATAGCACTTATGAAGGTATACGGCGGTGCAGCGAATGCCGCTCTGCTGCATCGCGTCGGTGCCGCAATCACATTCGTCTATTTCGGTATGGCTCTTGCCATGAGCATCAACTTCCTTTTCATCAGAAAGGATATCAAGGGGAATCCACTGCAGCGCCTCTTTGGCCCGGATTCACTCTGCTTCAATCTGCGAGATATCAAGGACGTGTTCTTCATGGTTAGATGGTTCCTCTTCAAAGGACCGAAACCGACTTTTGAGCGTTGGACCTACTGGGAAAAATTTGACTTCGTTGCCGTCTTCTGGGGTATGTTCGCCATCGGCGGCTCCGGCCTGATGCTCTGGTTCCCCGAATTTTTCGGTCTGTTCCTGCCGGGGTGGGCGTTTAACGTCGCCACCATCGTACACTCCGACGAAGCGCTTCTGGCCACCGGCTTCATCTTCTCGGTGCACTTCTTCAACACCCACGGCCGCCCCGAGAAGTTCCCCATGGACTTCGTCATCTTCAACGGTCAGATCGGCAAGGAAGAGATGATTGAAGAACGTGGTGACCAGTGGAAGCGCTATGAAGAAGAGGGCATCACTGAAACATTCGCCTGCAAAAAAACCAGTGGTGTCGTGTATGACTTCCTCTTGAAAGGGTTCGGCTTCACCGCCCTCTTAATCGGCATCGGCCTGTTGCTGCTGATGATCCTGGCCCTCCTGGGAGGCGGCGGGCACTGATCCGTTTGACTGAATAGAGAGAGGGGGTTCTCCCCCCTCTCTGCACTCCATGAACAAAAAAAGGATGCCGGTATGCGGCATCCTTTTTTTGTGAACCATACTAACTGGCTTTTTTTCCTGAAGGTTCTCTTCTCATTTAAGATTTTATACTGTGACCTCTGTACCTTGGTGAACAGCTTGCAAAAGTTGCGTTCTCAGGACAGCACGCTTTTTCCGCTCACAACCTTTTCGGCTGAACCTCCCAGATCCTGCATTTCCGGCACCGTACTACTCGTTCTCTTCCACATCGTTGTCTGCTTTTGGCAATTGCTTCTGCCATTTACTCAGGGCAATTGACTCGATAGCTGCTGCCGTTCCGAAGGAGAAAATACTGAACACCAGCGGCAGCCCGTGGATGCCGAGCAGATCGTACAGAAATACTTTTACAGCACCGACGACCGTGACCAGAACAGCGACATTGCGCAGTTCCTTGTCCCGCCGCAGGTAGGCAATCACGATAAGGACGATGACTGCACCGTTGATTAGCACCGACTGGCCTGAGCTGAAGGTATCCCGCTGCAGCTGTTGCGGGATATACTGCAGTGCCTGGGCAAGCCCGATCCTTACCATGAAGAACCCGCTGGCCAGTCCGCCCAGCAACAGCAGGGCTGCACTCCGGTCATTGCGGTCAAAGGTGTCAAAAAGGGCTGATTTCTCCGGGGCGGGCCACCACCGGCACCACTGGTAATGATACATCGAGATGAACGCCAGAAGCCCGGCGGGCAGCATATTAAGCGGGTCCGTCGCTCCCGGACCGTCTCCGCGCAGCATCAGCGCAAGTGCTGTACAGGCGTAAATATTCATCAGGTAGGAAGTCGCCCGCAAGCCGCCGTTCTCCCAAACGCGGGATATGATCGCCATGGTAATGGCCACCAGCGAAACCACCGGCAGCGAGATGGTATATGCACCGGTTGCCGCCGGCAGGGCCAGGGCAAGGAGCGCCCCCCCGGCAAAAGCAAAGGTGTTGGTACCGGGTGATCCCTCAACGCCGCGGCGTGCACACCAGAACGTCATGCACAGGAGTACCACGGCACCAATCAACCCGATAACACCGAGAAGCTTCACATTCATCTGCGCTGCTCCGGCCACGTGGTTGGCGAGGGTAAAGGCCCAAAGGACGTTGAGGGTCGGCAGACTGAAGTCAAACCGTGATATTTTCCGGTCGCCGCCGCTGATGATGCCAAACAGCGACAGAACGATAAAGCAGAGGAAGAACAGTGCCAGAACCGGAAGGAACCAGGTGACCGCAAGTTCAGGCGGGACCGCTTCTCCTTTGGGCAGCAGAATGGCCAACCTGAGGCCCCACATCTGCAGCATGAGCATCGTAACGATCAGCACCGACCAGCGGAGCCAGGAGCAGCGTTTCAATTGGGCCGCAAAGTAACCAAGCACGTTGGCGGTGAACAGCACCAGAGAGAGGTAGGGGAAGAACGGATGCGGATAATCAATCGCCGCACCGGCAAAGCACATGCCGAGCACCCCGACCGAAATAGGGACAAACGCGTTGAAGCGGCGGCTCATGATGGCCATGGCGAAACCGGTTGCCATCAGCGTCAGATAGGCCGGCACCAGCGGAAGCGATTTGAAATGGGCATGTGTTTCCACCACTATCGAGGACATAAGCACAACGCCGCAGGCCGCAAATACCGGGGCCAGCGGACTTTCCTTGGCATACTTGTACCAGGCGAAGATCATCAGCGCCGCTGCGTATCCCATACCGATGCCTGAACCGGGCAGTTTCCCGACGAGACCGCTGTCGGTGATGGTGCGGAGGATGAGCGCAATGACCATGAGGAAGCAGACTGTGGCAAGACGCGGCAGAACCGCATTCCTGGTGGCCCAGCCGAGCACCTCTTCCGAAAGTTCGGGCATCTCCTCTTCAGCATAGACCTTGGCACGAGACGGCTCTGGCTTGGGAGCCGCTTCTGCGGCCGGAGGGACTGGCTCATCGCTGATGCGCGAACTGAGCCGGTCCAGCTGCCGTTCCAGCATTTGTATCCGGTTAGCAAGTTCCTTTTCCCGATCCTCAAGAGTATGGTCTTCCGTCGACATGTGCGAACCTCCTTACATTAAAGGCCGGCTTTTTACAGCCGGCCTTCTACCCGTGTTCCTGAAGTTACGTGTATCTCCGCGTGGTTGCGGGGTGCAACTCAGTGCGTTGACTCTTCCTTGAGGAAAGCCGGAAGAAACTTGTTGATGAAATAGAAGAGTATAAATGGCGTCGCGATTACCGCCAGGGCTCCGCCCAGACCCTCTTTGAATGTCTCAATGCTGTGAGGGATTATGGGGAGATGGTAATCCATGAACCCGGCAAAACTGAGTGAGAATGCCTGGCCGCCGATAACGACATTGTAACGCATCATGAAAACGCCGAACAAAACCAGAACCGTGGCGATCGTAGTGCGGCGCACGGTACGACCCGGCAGCGCCATCATCAGGAACGGCAGCACATTGCCAATTCCGTACTGCATGACAAATATTTTCACGAAGTCACGCTCCATGATGACCTCGCGCAGGATGTCCCACGATTTGACCTGGGTATAACCGCGGAAGATCAGGTCGAGGATTTCCAGGGTCAGAGCCGCCATCATGAAATAGAGCAGGTAGTTGGAGGAGAGCATGACCTCCATATGCTTAGCACCTTCAAGCTCCTCCACAGTCGGTGCGTCGCTGTCGTTAGCCCAGCGTGCCAGTTTCCGCTTGGCCAGGAATTTACGGAACTCCTGAACCACCACGTAGCAGAGAATGCAGAGTGCCACCCCGGAGACAACCGCAGAGCAGATGAAAATAACCGGCATGAGCGGCGTCATCCAGAGTGCGTTCGCCTTGACCGAACCGAAGATGAAGCCGGCATAGCCGTGGAGAAAGCAGGCTACCGGAATACCGATACCAGCCATGATCTTGCACGCCTTGTGATCTTTTTCAATGGCTTCATGACTTATATCCCACGCCCCGAGGGTCAGGGCCGTAAACACCAGGCGGCGGAATTTGTCGACCAGGCCGGGGTTCTGCTTGGCTTTCAGTTCAAGTGCTGACTGGACAAAATGCTTGCGGTAAACCAGCCAGAGTTCGGTCGCCACAATGCAGGCGTAGGTGCTGAAAACGATGCCGAAGGCGGCGATTGCCGAGGTAAAATGGGGCGTCATCATGACATGTATGCCGCGCAGCGGTTGCTGCAGGTGCATCATCAGCGGCATCATGGCGACCGGAAGCAGGGCAAAGGAGAAAACCAGCGAAAATCGAGCAATTTCTTTTAGTTTTTCCACCCCGAAGACATGATAGAGGGACGAAAGAACGAACGCCCCGGCCACCAGGCCGGTCATAAACGGGTACATGACGATCTGGATTGACCAGTAGATGTATTCGTTCGGCAGGGTGAACAGTTCTTTGATTGTCCAGGCTTCCCCATGGACTTCCATAACGTGTTGTGCGATTTGCTCTACCATGACTAACGCACCTCCTGGGCAAGGCCGATATAAAACGCCTGGGGCTTGGTTCCAAACTCATCCTTGAGAACCCCGACCCGCTCGTTCATGATGATCTGGGTAATCGGGTCGTTGGGGTCGTGAATGTTACCCATTCTGCGTGCACCGAAGGGGCAGGCATTGACACAGGCCGACTGAAGCCCTTTGCTGAGACGGTGGTAGCAGAAGGTGCATTTGTCGGCAACCTTCAGCACCGGATGGAAGAAGCGGGCCGCGTAAGGACAGGCCATAATGCAGTAACCACACCCGATGCACCATTTTCGGTCGACGAGGACAACGCCGTCATCGGTCTTGTAGGTTGCTCCGACCGGGCAGACCTGGGTACAGGGTGGTGTTGTACAGTGATTGCAGAGCTTCGGCACAAAGAACGCTTTGCCGACGTTCTTGGGATCAATTTCCTTGAATTCCCCTTTGCCAAGGTCGATGCGCGACTCGGTAAAACCATTAAGCGCACCCTTGGGGCTGTCCACATACCTGCGGTCATCCTTGGTGTACACGTACCGCTCCACCCAAGTCCGGGTTACGTTGGCGTCCAGAGGGATATCATTCTCGGTTTTGCACGCCTTGACGCAGAAACCGCAGCCGGCGCACTTGTTGGTATCTACCAGAAAAGCCCACTGGATGTCGGGGTTGGCCGCCAGAACCTTTCTGGGGTCTACCAGCGTCAGGGCCGAAAGCGGTACTGAAGCGCCCGCAACGACCATTACACATTTTTTAAGAAAGTCACGTCGATCCATTATTTCATATCCTCCAGTTTCGGATTGTGTGGGTTGTGGCATTTGACGCACTGCTCACCCGGGTTATGCCCCTTTGGATCAATGCCGGGGATACGTTTACGTTCACTCGTCGTATAGGGGAGGTTCGTATGGCACCTCAGACAGAGTTCCCGACTCCGGTCAATGTTCAGTTTTTCAGGCGCTTCCGGATGGTTCATAGCCGGCCCGTGGCAATCTTCACAGGGGATTATGCCGTGAAAATTTTCCGAGCGTACTTTTACCACCGCGCCGTGGCAGGCACTGCAGTACTCGTGCATTCTTTCACGACCTGTGGTGCCGTATTTTGCCGGCTGCTCTTTCCACTCCGCCTCATTGGACAGGCGGTGGAAGGAATACATGAACCCTCGTTTTCCGGAACCGAAATCATGGGGCACGTAGAAAAAACGGAATACCAGTAACCCAACGACTAATGCAATGACCACGTACAGCGGCCGCCAGACATGACTTTTCACTCTCTCTCCTTTTTGACGCATGATGTGTAACAGGCCATTGGCCAAACCTCATCCTTGGGGCTTGGCCAATGCGAAATGACGGGACTACTTTGTCTATCAGGCTCAGTCGGCGTACTCATCTCCGAAATCCACCGGTTTGGCGACGTCTTCAGGCCCCTGTTGAACCAGGAACAACTGGTCACCGATGAAAGAACCGACACCATCATCAGCGACATGAAAGTCGCCGTTCAATATGGGGATTGCCACCCTCAGCAGCATGGTGAACACAAAAAGTCCGGTGGCCCAGATGCCCATGGAGATCAGCAGTTCAACCCCTGTCGGTGAGTACTCGTAGATTTCATGCAGTACATCCGGAATAAATCCCGGAATAACCAACCCCATCCCCTTCTCGATATATACCCCGACAAAAACCAGAATACAGGCGATCATCAGGGTCACATTATTCCTGCGTGTGTCGGGGACCAGAAAGAGGAAAAAGGCGGTGATATTAAAAACCATCGCCGTCCAGATCCAGGGGACGAGCGCCGAATGGCCGTGCAGTCCCTGGAAAAGGTATTGCACCGGCGCCAGGTGGGCCGAAGCTGTGTAATATTCCTTGAACAGTTCTGCCCCCAGCAGGAGCAGGTTGACAAACATCGCATAGGCAATCAGCTCGGCCACCTTCTGGATGGCTTTGTCGTCAATCCGGAACTTGGTGTATTTACGCACCAGAAAAAAGATGATGATCATGAAGGCCGGCCCGGAACAGAAGGCTGAAGCAAGAAAACGGGGTACCAGAATCGAGGAGTTCCAGAACGGCCGCGCGCCGAGACCGTTGTAAAGGAAAGCGGTCACCGTGTGGATGGAGATCGCAGACGGAATCGACAGCAGCAGCAGCGGCGTGGTGAAACTCTTATTCGGTGTACGTTTGTAATACAGGCTGTACAGGATGTAGACCGCTATTGTCAGGTTGAGAGCAAGATAGGTGTTAAGCACCACCACATCCCACGCCAGCAGTGACTGGGGGAAATTAAGCCGTCCGATCTTGGGGATCAGATGCCAGAAACGTTCCGGATGGCCGAGATCCGCCGTCACGAAAAGCAGACACATGACGATCGCCGACACCGCCAGCAGCTCGCCAAGCACGGCAATCTCCTTGATCGGTTTCCAATGGTACACGTAGGCAGGAATAACCAGCAGTACCGCAGCAGCAGCCACCCCCACCAGAAAGGTAAAGTTGGAAATATAAAAGCCCCAGGAGACCTGATCCCGCATGCTGGTAATGATCAGCCCTTCATTCATCTGCTGAACATAGGCCGTGGCACCGATTGCCATCAGGGTCAGCAGGATGAGGACCCAGCCGTAGTAGGCCTTACTCCCCTTGGAGACCAGCACCAGGGTGCCCGTAAAAAAATGCCAGATATTTTTCATTGTCGCTCCCTGCGGACGAGTTACGTCGCGTAGAAGTAGAAGAACTTAGGTTGCGTATTAAGTTCTTCCTTGAAGATAAAGACCCGCTTGTTTTCAATCAGGTAGCGGATTTCACTCTCCGGATCAAGCAGGTTGCCGAACTTGCGGGCTCCGACCGGGCAGATTTCCTCGCATGCCGGGTAGCGGCCCGGTTGCTCCCTGGTCCGCTGAATACAGAAGGTGCATTTTTCCACCACTCCCTTGGGACGGGGGCGGTTACCCAGATAGTGGGTGTTTGTATTGACATCCTTAGCCGGAAGCCCCGGCTTGCCCCAGTTGAAGTGGCGGGCACCGTACGGGCAGGCCGCCATGCAGTAACGACAGCCGATACACCAGTTGTAATCGACAACGACAATCCCGTCATTTTCTTTCCAGGTGGCCTGCACCGGGCAGACTTTAGTGCAGGGAGGCTTCTCGCACTGCTGGCACTGAACCGGCATGTAGAAATGCCCTTTTTCCGGGACCGTGGCCGGATTGTAGTAATGTTCCGCGTGGGAGAGGTCAACGCCTTTTTCCTTGTCAAGCTGCATAACCCTGATCCAGTGAATCTGAGGATCACGCGACTGGTTGTTCTCCCCCACACAGGCGTACACGCAGCGTCGGCAACCAATGCAGCGCGAGAGATCGAGGCCGTATCCATATTTAACCCCCTCGATCGGCGGAGTCGCCTTAACGTTGACCTGTTTGCCGAACTGCTGGCTGTATTTTTTTTCCAGGCGGGTAATGACCTGCTTGAGCTCATCCTTGGAGAGCTCCCGGAAGTGCTTCTGGAAGAACTCCTCCCAGACCGAGGCTGACGCCTCTTTGCCGGGCAGCGCTATGAGGCCGATACCGGCAGCCAGGCTCTTTAATACCTTGCGGCGTGACTTGTGCAGGACGTGATTATCGCATTTGCTGTTATCTGACATGTGGCAAGGCTCCTGGTGCGTAAAGATACGGTCAGTGGCGTATGCTGCCCGGACGTTCCGGCGGCGACAGCGGCTTTAGTGGTTTGAACTTCGGATCATGGGGATTGTGGCAGTGGACACAGAGCAGATACTGTTTGTCTCCGTTCCAGTTGCCGGTCCGTTTGCCGTGGACGCCGACCTTCCAGTCGCGGAACTTGTCGCCGTGACACTGACCGCACAAGCGGTAAGACTCGGAAAAATCGATCAATTCCCCGGAAACAAGCCGCAGTTTGTCACGGTTCAACAGGTTATGACAATCCGTGCACCAGCGCTGACCTTCGGCATGGTGCAGCACAATCTCCTCATGATAGTCGGTCAGAACCCGCTGTTTCGGATTCGGCTTGATGTATGAGTGACACTGGGAGCAAGGAAAAACCCCTTCAGAAAACGGGGGGCGCGGCACCGGATATATTTTTTCCGGCTGCTTGTTTTTTATGTTGTATGTGGGCAACTGTTCAGCACCCGTTTTTTCCACAACAACAAGCTTCCCTGAACGGTCGAATTCCTTGACCCTGGCAGCCTCACTCCGGGCGGCAGACAGACACTGCACCGAAAGCAGGGCAACGAGAACCAGCATGGGACGAGCTAAGCTCCGTGTTTTCATCGCAACCTCAAGATCATTTGATTGGAGTATCGCCAGCAAAAACTTACTGTGCAAAAGCAGACTGCTGAATATTTGTACGTAATACGATTATCATCTTTTCACCGTAACGACGACAGAAGTAATATTAAAACCTCGGCAGCTTGTCAATAAAAAAACTGTTTTATTACATACATTTTTTTTGTTGATCTATAGTGCCACCCCGCCCAGCGACAGTGATAAGAAACATTATATTGTTTCAAAACAGTTGATTCTTTCCGCAAAAAGCATTATGACGTGTACTGAAATAGCACAAAGAGCTGTTCGCAGGTCAACTTAATGGAGGTGGTGCATGAACCGTTTGACAGTGGTTATGGTAGCGTTGGCTGGTGGTCTGCTCGTGAGTAATGCACAGGCAATACAGCCCGGAAAGACGGTTACCTGGGAAACACCCATGGGAAAAGTTGTCTTCGACGGTAAAAACCATATGGATGCGGGTGTTAAATGCCTGGAGTGCCACTCGAAGATCTTCAAGATGAAAAAAGGGTCCACCGTAATGAAAATGGCTGATATTACGGCCGGGAAGTATTGCGGAAAGTGCCATAACGGTACCAGGGCCTTTTCCGCCAAGGATGCAGATAATTGCAATATTTGCCACAGCAAAAAATAGCTCCGCCCGGTTGCGTTTTTGCCCACCCTCAAAAAATAGGATTGACATTCTGGGCTGATTTGCTCTATTTAAAATGCCGTTACATTAATTCACACACAAAACAAGAAGGAGTCGAAACATGAAAAAAACCGTTGTAGCACTGCTTGCCGCTGTCGCTTTCTCAGCAACAGCCTTCGCCGGAGACGTAATTGAGTTTGCCGCACCAAAGATGGGTAAAGTGACTTTCCCTCACAAAAAACACCAGGGAATGCTGAAAGGCTGTACAAAATGCCATGAGAAAACTCCCGGCAAAATAGAAGGCGGCTTCAGCAAGGATTGGGCGCATAAAACCTGCAAAGGGTGCCACACTGAAGGCAAAAAAGGGCCGACCGGCTGCAAGGATTGCCACAAGAAGTAACATTCCCGGAATCTGTTCGACCGGTAAAAAGGGGCGGCGCTATAAGCGGCGCCCCTTTTTCTTTTTCCGCTCTATCATCCATCTGAGACACTCCGCATACGTTCCTCTGCCCATGGCAAAACCGTTGACTATTCACGGTATACAATATTCTTTTTGACAAAAATGCCGGCTTTGGAGTATTTATGTCGCTTCTTATTCTGTGGGACCCATCTTTTAACGGTATCAATCGGGCAACTTTATTTTAGTGTAAGGAGAATTTATGGCCATTCGTAAAACAGCCGGGTACGCCTGGAACCTGATCAGTCTCATCGGGATGCTCCTGGCGGTAACCGCAGCCGCACTCATCGTCGTATTCTTCGCTTTTGAGGCGATTACCGGCGTTGAGCACGCCTATCTGGGGCTCATGACCTACTTCATGTTCCCGGGCATGCTGATATTCGGATTGCTGCTGGTCCCGTTCGGGGCCTGGCGGGTACGCAATGAACGGCGGAAATCGGTTATTGAAGGGATGGTGTCACTTGAGGAGGAGATACCGCAGTTTCCCCGCCTTGACCTGAATATTCCTGCACGGCGGCACATGTTTCTCTTTTTTATCGCTGCAAGCGTGGTGTTCGTTGTTATCGTTGCCATCGCCTCCATCAAGGGTTTTGAGTTCACCGAATCCACCACCTTCTGCGGTGAAGTCTGCCATGTGGTAATGGAACCGGAGCACACCGCCTGGAGCAACTCACCACATGCCAAGGTTAAGTGCGTTGAGTGCCACGTCGGCCCCGGCGCTGCCTGGTATGTAAAAGCTAAAATTTCCGGCATGCGGCAGCTGTATGCCGTTGCATTCAAAACCTACCCGGAAACCATTGAAACCCCCATTGACAACCTCCGCCCCGCCCGGGAAACCTGTGAGCATTGTCACTGGCCGGAGAAGTTTTATGTCGGCCGGCAGAAAATTTTCAACCATTACGCACCGAACGAGGCAAACACACCCCGTCAAATCGACATGCTGATTCATATCGGAGCCAACCCGGCATCAAAGAACGCCAACGGCATCCATTGGCACATCGGCAAAGAAGTCACCTTCATTGCCCGCGACAAGAAAAGAATTGATATCCCCTATATCGCTGTCAAGGGTAAGGACGGCAAAGTGACCGAGTTTACAACGTCGGAAAAACCGCTCACCAAAGACGAGATCGAAAAAGGGAACAAACGGCTCATGGACTGCACCGACTGCCACAACCGTCCGACCCATATTTATCATTCGCCAGGTGAAGAGATGGACTTGAGCTTTATCTCAAATCGTGTCGACCGGTCGCTGCCGTTTATCAAAAAAGTTGCCGTCGAAATACTCGAGCGGCCGTATAAAAACAAAGAAGAGGCCTTTGCCTCCATCACCAAAGAGATTCCGGCCTATTACGCCAAGAGTTACCCTGCCGTTGCGAAGGATAAGGGCGCTGCCATCAACCAGGCCGTCGAACGCGTGAAGGAGATTTACTCGCAGAACTATTTCCCGGCCATGAAAGTAAAGTGGAGCACCTATCCAAATTACATCGGCCACTTCTACACCCCCGGCTGCTTCCGCTGCCACGACGGCAAGCACAAGTCCGCCGAAGGCAAGGTCATCTCCAAGGATTGCAAACTCTGCCACGATGTTCTGGGGCAGATTCAGGAGAACATCCCGGCCGGAAAGCGTGTTACCGAATTCGTTCATCCGTTTGACATCGGAAACGAACTGTATAAAACCAACTGCAGCGACTGCCACTCTGTTGGCGGCCATGATGTCACCGCCGAAGGCAAGGGCAAACAGGTGGAAAAGAAACACTGACCAGCAATTTAGTACTGCCAATATGCCATAAACAAGAAAAGCCTCCCAATACATGGGGGGCTTTTCTTGTCTGTTGCCACTGCTCTGTTCGTTACAGCTCTTCAAAGTCTCCCTCACCCGGATCGCCGTCCGCGTCATCCTCAGGCTCAGGGTCAGTTTCCAGCGCTTCATCAACCAGCCGTTCCATAAACAGCTTGTTGTCACTGATGGTTTTGCGTACATCTGTCAGAAGTTTTTCAAGGTCGTCGGCCACCTCTGCCATAGCGTCCCCCTATGCCTTCAGTGTTTCCAGATAGCGTTCAGCATCCTTGGCCGCCATGCAGCCACTGCCGGCTGACGTGATGGCCTGACGGTACGTGAAGTCCTGTACATCCCCGGCAGCAAAAACCCCCGTGACGCTGGTGGCGGTCATATTCCCCTCAAAACCGCCGCATTTTGTGCGGATGTACCCGTCCAGCATCTCAAGCTGCCCCTCAAAGATTGCTGTATTCGGTGAGTGCCCGATGGCAATAAAAATGCCGTGCAGTGTCACCTCCTTGGTGGAACCGCTCCGATGGCGGATGCGCATACCGGTCACCCCCCCCGCATCGCCGAGGACCTCGTCGAGCTGGTGATTCCACTCGATGGTAACGTTCCCCCCCTTGGTTTTCTCGATTAACCGGTCGGACAGCACCTTTTCGGCCCGGAATTCTTCACGGCGATGAACCACCGTGACATGCCGGGCTATATTCGACAGGTAGAGAGCTTCCTCAACAGCCGTGCTCCCCCCGCCGACCACCGCCACATCCTTGCCGCGGTAAAAGAACCCGTCACACGTGGCACAGGCGGAAACACCCTTCCCCTTGAACGCGGTTTCCGACGGGAGCCCGAGATACTTGGCCGATGCACCGGTGGCGATAATCAGGGCATCGCAACTGTAGCTGGCCGAATCACCAACCAGCAGAAACGGCTTCTGCTTCAGATCGGTCCGCATGATATGGTCGTATATCATCTGCGTATTGAAGCGCTCGGCATGAAGCCGCATCCGCTCCATCAGATCCGGCCCCTCAACCCCCGCGTGGTCACCCGGCCAGTTATCAACTTCAGTGGTTGTCATCAGCTGTCCACCCGGCTGCAGTCCGGTGATCAGCACCGGGTCAAGATTGGCGCGTGCAGCGTAGACCGCTGCCGTGTAGCCGGCCGGGCCCGCACCGAGAATTATCAGTTTGTGATGAATCGGTTCCATGGTTCCTCCTGAAAAAGTGGTGCACGACTCTATCAGCAAACCGGTCGCTTGCCAAGTATGTTTGACCGGTCGTATCCCATCTGCTAGTATTGCACAATATTTTGCAAGGAGCACCCCATGGAGCTGACCGAACTGATATCCGATGCCTATGATCGCCTCAAAAAGCGCGTCCGGCGCAGCGAGCTGATCTATTCGCACTATTACAGCGAGCAGACCGGTATTCCGCTCTATTTCAAATGTGAAAACCTGCAGCGGACCGGCTCCTTCAAGATCAGGGGAGCACTCAACTTTATGACCTCCCAGCCGCGTGAGTTGTTGGGCAACGGCGTCATAACCGCATCGGCCGGTAACCATGCCCAGGGGGTCGCCTTTTCCGCCGACCTGCTGAGCGTCGCCGCAACCGTCTACATGCCAGAGATCACGCCACCGCAGAAAGTCCAGGCAACACGTGATTACGGCGCCGAAGTGGTACTGACCGGCCGGAACTTTGATGAAGCATGTGCAGCAGCAGTGGCAGAGCAACAGAGAAGCGGAGCACTGTTTGTCCATCCGTTTAACGACGAGCTGGTCATGGCGGGGCAGGGAACCATCGCCCTGGAGATACTGGAGGAACTGCCCGACCTGCGCAACGTCATCATACCGGTCGGCGGCGGCGGCCTGATCGCCGGCATGGCGGCGGCACTGCGGGAGCGGGCTCCCCACGTCCGGATTATCGGAGTGGAGTCGGTCGCCGCACCCTCCATGTCCGCCTCTTTTACCGCCGGAGAACCGACAGAACAGCCGGTGCGCGTCACACTGGCGGACGGTATCGCTGTCAAACTCCCCGGCACGAAGACCGTTCCGGTGATCTGCGCTCTGGTGGATGAGATAGTTCAGGTGGAAGAGGAAGACATCGCTCTGGCCATCGTATCGCTACTGGAAAAAACCAAGATGCTGGTGGAAGGGGCGGGGGCGGTCACTCTGGCGGCGGTCCTGAACCAACGGATACCCGATCTTGAGGGGAAAACCGTCTGCCTGCTGTCCGGCGGGAATATTGATGTCAAAACCATTGCTCAGGTGGTGGAGCGGGGGCTTATTGCCGGCGGGCGCTACCTCAAGCTGATTGTCGAGCTGGATGACCATCCCGGCGCTCTGGCCACCCTGGCGGATAACATCGCCGCCACTCGCGCCAACATCTTCCACATAACCCACGACCGGCGCTCCAAATCCCTGGCCATCGGCAGAACGGACGTTTCACTGGAACTGGAAACGCGCGGTTATGAACATATCAGGGAGATCGTCGGCTATCTGGAAAAAAAGGGGTACAGCCTGACGGTCATGTAGGCTGTTTGCGTTCAATCATAGAGTACGTACAGTTGTTTCATGACAAGAATTGTTTTTCTGTATGACAACAAACTTCCTGAGGAGCAGCCATGCAGAACACCTGTGTTATCGGCATAGATATCGGCGGAACCACCACTTCATTCGCCCTCGTTGACCGCTCTGGGGGAGTGCTGGGCGAAGCGACTCTCGCCACCCATGCGGAGCAGCCGGCGCACATTCTGGTTGACCGGCTGTGCGCTGCCGTCGCTACGTTGCACGCGGCACTCCCGCCGCACACGATCATTGCCGGAATCGGCATCGGTGCCCCCAACGCCTGCTATCAGCGAGGAACGGTGGAAAACCCGCCCAACCTCAACTGGGGAGCATCAACCAATCTGGTGGCGCTATTCCGGCAGCGCTACGACCTGCCGACCGCCATCACCAATGACGCCAACGCCGCCGCACTTGGAGAACTGCTGTTCGGCGGCGCCCGCGGTATGGAGCATGCCCTCGTCATCACGCTGGGCACCGGCCTGGGGAGCGGCATCATCGTCAACGGCACGCTGCTGTACGGTGCCGGCGGGTCTGCCGGCGAACTCGGCCACACGACCGTCGCTCCGGACGGACGCAGTTGTGCCTGCGGAAAGCGGGGATGTTTGGAAACTTACGTATCCGCCACCGGCCTCTGCCGGACCGCCTGCGAACTGCTGGCACAGCGGCGCGAACCGAGCCCCCTGCGGGACCTGAGTTTCAACACGTTGACCTCGAAACAGGTGTATGAAGCAGCATGCGGGGGGGATGTGATCGCCCTGGAAGCATTTGATATAACGGCCCGGATTCTGGGGATGAAGCTGGCCGATGCCGTAGCCCACACCGCTCCGGAAGCGATCTTTCTTTCCGGCGGACTGGCCGCTGCGGGAGACCTGCTGATCGAGCCGGCCCGGCGCTATATGGAAGAGTTCCTCTTCACGGCATACAAGGGAACGATCAAGTTGTGCCGCTCGGAGCTGCCGGAAGGAAACGGTGCGGTGCTGGGCGCTGCGGCACTGGCGTGGCATGAAGTTGATATGACAGCACGATAATATTGACATTGCATCATGTGCCCGCTAGTATTACAAAATGGGTTACATTCCAGCATACAATATGGGGTACAAAATGACTACATTATCATTGCGGCTTCCCGATGAACTATTGCACGATATCGATCTGTATGCCGATGAGATGCATATTCCCAGAGCCACCTATGTGCGCAGGGCGCTGGAGCAGATGAACGCGTTGGTGGCGGCCCAGCGCCGCCGGACGCAGCTCATGGAGGCCAGCCTGAAGGTCAGGGCTGAGAGTATGCAGGTTAATGCTGAATTTGACCGGTTCGAGGACGCCCCCCATGCGTAACCAAGGCGAAGTGTGGCTGGCCAACCTCAACCCGGGACGGGGCACTGAACCGGGCAAGACCAGACCGGTACTGATTGTGCAGAATCAGGCGCTCCTCGATTCCGGTCACCCCTCGACACTGGTAATCCCCCTTACAACCAATCTCGTCGAGAATGCCGAACCTCTCCGCCTACGCATCCCTCCCCGCGACAGCCTTGATTACGAATCGGACCTGCTTATCGATCAACTCCGTGCCATTGACAACAGGCGTCTGGTCGAAGGACCTTTGCTCCGCCTTGACAATGATGCCATGGGGCGGATTTACCAAGCAGTTGCAGTGGTACTGGGGATGGAGAATATCGACACTGTCACCCCGAAATAGCCTCAGCCCTCCCCCCGCACCTCCACCGTCACATCATACAGAGTACTCCCCCGCCCGCCGTCGGTCAGACGCTGCGACGTCAGAGCATTGACCCCGCGATCGCCCGGAATGAATTCCCGCCACCAGACCCCTTCGGTGACCACCGTTCCGACCGGAACCCGCCCGGAAATCCGCAGGGTAAAACGGACCGCCCCCCGGTCATTACGAGCCGTTACACTCTCCCCGTCATTTAGACACCGCGCTTCGGCGTCGGCCCGGTTCATCAGCAGTTCCATGCAGCCCTGTTTCCCACGGAGATCATCCTGCTCATAGAAACTTGAATTGAGCGCGAATGGCGTCACCGCCGGCTGCAGGTGCAACGGGTAGCCGTCGCCCGCCGCATGTGTCGGAAGGAGACGCGGCAGCGGCTCATCATGCCGCACGTTCAGAATTTCGATCCGCCCCGAAGGGGTCAGCCACTCCCGCTTTGGCTCCGTGGGCGGAGTCAGGATGACCGGTTCCCCCCGGCGGAGCAGTTCCGTTACGGTGCCGTCCCGCCAGCGGTTTTCTCCCGCCAGCAGCTGTTCGATCAGCTCCTCCGCCGTCAGGCGGAAAAACGGTTCACTCCATCCCATTCCGGCCGCCAGCAGGCTGAACAGATCCCAATTGCTTTTGGCTTCTCCCACCGGAGGGATGGCGGCTGTGCAGCGCTGGGCGTGATAGCTGCCGTAGCAGCGATACAGGTCCGGATGTTCCAGCGAAGAGGTGGCCGGCAGAACGATGTCGGCATACCGGGCGGTGTCGGTCAGGAAGCGCTCATGGACGACCGTGAACAGCTCCTCCCGTTCCAACCCCCGAATAACCGCATTCTGGTCCGGAGCGATGGCCGCCGGGTTGGAGTGGTATACGTACAGGGACATGATCGCCGGTCCGCCCAGTTCCGTCAGCGCCCCCCCCAGCTGGTTCATGCTGACCAGTCGCGATGGGGCCGTGATGAAATCCTCCCGCGTCACCGGCTGCAGCGGGAACGCCCCCCCGGTGGAGCTGCCGATGAAAATCCCCCCCCCACGTGTGGACCAGGCACCAACGGCGGCCGGCAGACAGCTGATAGTACGGACAGTCATGGCGCCGTTGCCGTAGCGGGTCAAGCCGCTCCCCAGCCGGATGAATGGAGCCCGGGCCCGGGCATACTCCCGCGCCATCCGCTCGATGACTTCGGCCGGCAGGCCGCAGATATCCGCCATCCGAGACGGGGAACATTCCGGCAGGGTCTGTGCCGCCAGTTCGTCAAAGCCAAGCACATTGGCGGAAATGAAGGCCCGGTCAAGCAACTTCTCCCGGTTAATGACATGGAGCATCCCCAGCGCCAGTGCGCCGTCACCGCCCGGGCAGACCAGAAACGCTTCATCGGCCGCGTCACAGGTCGGGGTACGGTAGGTATCCACCGCCCAGATCCGGGCACCCCGCCGGCGTGCCGCCTGGGCATCACGCATGGCGTGGATGCTGGTAGCAGCGGCATTGATCCCCCACAGGATCACAAGATCACTTTCCTCGGCCTCAGCCGGGTCCATGGCCGGAGTTTCCCCCATGAGCACCGTCCAGCCGGCATCCTTGGCCGGCGAGCAGATGGTACGCTCCAGCCGTGATGCGCCCAGTTTATGGAAAAAGGCATGCCCGGCATTGCGCTGCACCAGCCCCATTGTGCCGGCGTATGAATAGGGGAGGATGGCTTCCGCGCCATGCTCCGCGATGATCTCCCGCCAGCGCGAGCAGATGAGTTCGATCGCACGCTCCCAGGAAATCGGCTCGAATTCCCCGCTCCCCTTCTGCCCGACCCGCAGCAGCGGTGTCGTCAACCGGCGGGGAGAGTGAACCGTCTGTTCGTAATGGGCCATCTTGGGGCAGAGCAGACCGCGCGTGACCGGATGCTCCGGATCGCCGGCAACGGCGGTGGCGCGGCCGTTTTCAACGGTGACCAGAAGGCCGCAGGCATCGGGGCAGTCATAGGGGCAAACGGAACGGATGGTGGCGGGCATGACGGGTATCCTTTCACTGCATGAATCGGCGGGCCATTGTAGCTGATTTCAAAAAACATTTGCAGATGAAATCGTTTTGATGCGATAAACGACCCAGACGGTGGATACCATACGCAGAGAGGTTCATCATGACACAGCAGCAGGAAATCCTGCATTACGCCGTATCCGTGGTCGGCAAGGACCGCCCCGGCATCGTGGCCGCTATCACCGGCGGACTTTTTAACCTTGGCTGCAATATCGCCGATTCCAGCTGCACCATGCTGGGGGGCGAATTTGCCATGATCCTGATTGTCTCCCTGAAAAAACCGTTCAGCAAATCTCGCCTGATCGAAGAGCTGAAACCGGTCTGCGACCAGATCGGGATGAGTCTTGGGGTACGCACCCTCCATCCGGACGAAATCACCCGCCAGGAGAGCGACGGTGAAATCTGCATGATCTCCGTCTATGGCGCCGACCAGCCGGGCATCGTGTATCGCGTCACCCGCGAGCTGGCCGCACGGAACATCAACATCACCGATCTTAATACCAAACTGATCGGCACCGACGAAGAACCGGTGTATGTACTGATGCTGGAGGTAGCGCTACCGGAAGGAGAGAGCCCTGAAGGGGTGGAGCATATCCTGGCCGGCCTGAAGAAAGAGCTGAACGTGGAAATCGGCGTGCGGATCATTACACCGGTGGCGTTCTAACAATGCCGGTCCAGCCGATTTTACGCTACCCCCATCCGGTACTGAAAAAACTCTGCAACAGGGTAGACCAGATCGACCAGAGTATCCACGCCCTGATTCAGGATCTGGTTGACACGATGCACGAGGGGCCCGGTTCCGTTGGTGTCGCCGCGTCGCAGATCGGCGTTACCCTCCGGGTCTGTGTGGTGGATGTTTCCAAAAACCGTCACGGCAAGGAGAACAACCACGGCCTGCTGCTCATGATCAATCCGGAAATCACCGCCCGCAGCGGCTCGGCCACCATGCGCGAGGGGTGCATGAGTGTGCCGGACTACACCGGCGACGTCGACCGGGCCACCAACATTACGCTGCAGTTCTCGGAGCCGGAGGGTGCTGTTCGGGTCATCAGCGCCAGCGGCTTTGAAGCGGTAGCCATCCAGCACGAAATGGATCATCTGGATGGTGTCCTGTTTTTGGACCGGGTGACCAGCATCAAAACCGGGCTGTTCCGGCGGAAGAGTTATTGAAACACAGGGGCACCGAGACACTGAGAAATTCAGGAGCAAAAGAGACAGGGAAAAAGAAGGTAAACGGCGCTTTTTATGGTTTTGGTTTCCCCCAAAAAGGTTCTAGTTTCCTCTGTGTCTCGGTGCCTCAGTGTTTAGTTCTTTTTGAATTTTGAAATGCAGGGGAGAAAAACCATGGCGCAACTCTTGACCGGTGAGGAACAACAGGAACTGCTGAAGATCGCCCGGAAAACGATTATCGACTATGTCACCAGCCGGACTATGCCGACGCTCGCATCGACAGCGCCGGGGCTGAATCTCCACTCCGGCTGTTTTGTTACGGTCAAGAAGAAGGGGGAGTTGCGGGGATGTATCGGCAACTTCGTTTCCGAGCAGCCGCTGTATCTGCTGGTGCAGGAGATGGCGGTGTCGGCCGCAACCCGCGACCCCCGTTTTTACCCCATGAAGGAGCCTGATCTGGCTGATTTCACCCTTGATATTTCAGTGCTTTCTCCACTGGTAAAAGCCGCTTCGACCGAGGAGATCCAGGTAGGACAGCACGGCATCTACATCATCAAAGGGAGTCACCGGGGAGTGCTGCTTCCCCAGGTTGCCATCGAATACGGCTGGAACCGCGACCAGTTTCTGCAGCATACCTGCGTCAAGGCCGGCCTGCCACAGGACGCCTGGCAGGGGGAGTGCGACATCTACCTCTTCACCGCCCAGGTTTTCGGGGATTAGCCGGAAGTCGCCGGCTCAAGAGCGCACACCAGCTCTTTAAATTCACCGTCAAGCGGTGCGCTGACGGTGATCTCCACCCCCCTCGAACTCCGGATCGTCATGGACGAACAGTGCAGCATCATCCGCCCCGCCGCCCCGCCGCCATAGGTCCCGTCACCACATATCGGCAGGCCGACCGAAGCCAGATGCACCCGAATCTGATGGGTGCGGCCGGTCAGCGGGCGCGCTTCAACCAGGGAGATACCGCCGGATGACGCCACCGTGCGGAATTCGGTGATGGAGCTCTTGCCGCCGTCAACGATGCCGTACCGTGCCGACGCGATCTTGCCGATCGGCCCGTCCACGGTCCAGCGTTCCTCCTCATGTCGTCCTGATACCAGCGCCAGATAATGTTTTTCCACCAAACCGTCCTGAAACTGCGAGGAGAGCCAGGCGGCAGCGCCCCTGCTTTTGGGAAAGAGCATGGCCCCCGATGTGCCGCGATCGAGCCGGTGAACAACACGGGCCGCTTCGCTGAGCCCCGCCGCTTTGAAATATTCGGACACCCAGTATTCCAGCGTCCCCTTCAACTGGTACGGGGTACGCTGGCTATTGATCCCGGCCGGTTTGTTCACCGCTATCAGCTCCGCATCTTCATACAGCAGCGCCTCCGGCGGCAGCTGCAGTTCCTGGAAGCGCCCCGTTTCCATGACGCCGATTTCGATGACATCGCCGCTCTTGACGCTCCGCGATGCCACCCGCACCAGAGCCACATTGACCGTGCATCCCCCCCGGTCGATGATGCGGCGTGCCTCCGTTTTGCTGACCCCCGCGCAGAGGGTTGCAATAGCGTCATCCAGACGGAATCCGCCCTGTTCTTTGCCAACCATTTTCCGTAGTATCATGCTGTCGTAAGTACGCTTTTTGGGCGCCGATTACAAACAAATTCCCTATGGCTAAAGCCCCCTGATTCTGCTACCCTCTGCCGCCATGACTGATTGCTCCTCCCCTTCCATAACGGCGCTGCGCGGGCCGGTACCGCTTGCCCACCTGTTCCTGCACAGCTTCCTCAGCACCGGCCACCACGCCGTGGATGCCACCTGCGGCAACGGGCATGACACCCTGCTGCTGGCACATCTGGTCGGCAGCGGCGGCCATGTCTGGGGATTTGATATTCAAGCACAAGCAATTGCCGAGACCGGACGTAGGCTGGCGGACGCCGGACTGGCTGATCGGGTGACGCTCCTGCAGGCCGGGCACGAAGAGCTGGACCGGCATGTCACCGGACCGGTCCGGGTTGTATTGTTCAATCTCGGCTACCTCCCCGGAGGGGACCGGAATGTCGTTACCCGCCCCTCGACAACCGAAGCCGCCCTGGTGCAGTCACTGCACCTGCTTGAAACCGGCGGGGTTCTGCTGGTGACGCTGTATCCGGGGCACAGCGGCGGCACGGAGGAGCGGGACACCGTCGAGGAGTGGGCGGCCGGACTTGATCCGCGCACCTGCCACTCCTGGCGCATGGCTCAAACCACTGTGGCACCTTCGGCGCCATATCTGCTGCTGGTCCAGAGAGCATCCTGAGATGATCCGCTCCCTGCTCCCCTTCATAGTCATCCTGCCGGCACTGATCTATCCCCTGATATCGCTCCGCTGCGCGGCGAACTATTTCAGACCCCGCCGTCGCCCCATTTCCCCTCCCCCCTTCCCCGGGGTTTCCATCCTGAAGCCGGTCAAGGGGATGGATGCGGAGAGCTACGCCAATTTTTCCTCGTTCTGCAGCCAGGAATATCCGGGAGAACTGCAGCTTTTGTTCGCCGCCGCTTCACCCGACGACCCGGCCATACCGGTCATCGAACGGCTGATGAAAGATTTCCCCGGCCACGACATCAGCTTGTGCATTAATCCGGCGCTGCATGGACCGAATCATAAGGTTGCCAACCTGATCAACGCATTTCCGCAGACGCGGCATGACATCATTATCGTCTGCGACAGCGACGTCAGGGTCCCGCCGGAGTATCTGCAATCGGTGACCGCCGGTTTTGCTGACCCGCAGGTCGGCCTGGTCACCTCGCTGTACCGCACCTCCCGCGTCCATGGCGTTGCCACCGCCCTTGAAGCCACCGGCTTCACCGCCGAAATGATCCCCAACGTGCTCGTGGCACGTCAGCTGGAAGGACTTACCTTCGCCCTCGGCGCATCCATGGCGGTGCGGCGAGACGCGCTGGCAGCGATCGGGGGGTTCGGGGTACTGGCCGACTACCTGGCCGATGACTACCAGCTCGGCAACAAGGTTCATGGCGCCGGGTGGCGCATTGCCCTTGATCCCTGTTTTGTCGAAAGCGTCATCAAGCCGGAGAAGCTTGCGGCGGTACTGTCCCGGCAGCTGCGCTGGGCCCGGACCATGCGGGTCAGTCGCCCAGGGGGCTACCTGGCTTCCGGCATCACCCTCCCCTTCCCCGCAGCCCTGCTGGCAGCACTGCTGGCTCCGTCGCCGGCAACCGGATTGACGGCCGTGGCGCTGCTCTACGGCGTACGCCTGATCGTCTGCACGCTCTTCAGCCGCCGCTTTGTCCGGGACGGTCTCTTTCCCCGCTGGCTCTGGCTGCTCCCCCTGCGGGATATGCTCTCCTTTTTCACCTGGGCGCTCTCATTTCTGGGCAACCACGTCGAGTGGCGCGGGAGCCGGTTTGTCCTGAAACCTGGCGGCAGGCTCGAGGAGCTGCTTTGATGCCACACATACACCGATACAAAATCATGGGCATTAATACTGCGGCTTTCGCCCTTCTGGCGCTGCTTTTTCTCTACTCACCCGCAGCTTACGCCTCCAATCCCGTGGCAGAAGTTCCTTCCCAGCCGATTATAACTGTCGGCGGAGACCGGGACTACCCACCGTATGAGTTTCTGGACGAAAAGGGCCAGCCGGCAGGTTATAACGTCGATCTCACCAAGGCGATTGCCGAGGTCATGGGGATAAAGGTCGAATTCCGCTTTGGAGCCTGGTCGGACATACGGCACGCCCTTATAAACGGCTCCATAGATGTTCTGCAGGGCATATCCTACTCTAGTGACCGTACCAGAACCCTCTCGTTCTCACCACCTCACACCATTATCAATCATGCCATTTTTGCCCGTAGGGAAACACGTCCGGTCAGTACCATCGAAGAGTTGCGCGGCAGGGAAATCGTTGTATTTCGTGACGGCATCATGCATGACCACCTGAAATCGCTCGGACTCGAGGCAAACCTGATAATGACCGAGACTCCCGACGATGCTCTGCGTCTGCTGGCGGCCGGCCAGCATGATTATGCCGTGCTGGCCATGCTCCCCGGTATGTATATCATCCGTGAACACAAGCTCTCCAATCTTGTCCCGGTTGCAAAAAGTATTTCCTCCCAGAAATACTGCTATGCGGTGAAGAAAGGTAATGAGGAGCTGCTGGCCCGTTTCAACGAGGGGATGGCGATTTTGAAGAAAACCGGCCAGTATCAGGAAATCTATGACCGGTGGCTGGGGGTGCTCGGTCCTCCCAAAGTTACCTGGGAAAAGGTGCTCTGGTTTGGTGCCATGGTCATGGGGCCTTTGCTTCTTATTCTGGTCGGCACGGTAATCTGGTCGAGGACGCTACAGAAGAGAGTTGCCCAGCGCACGGAAGAGCTGGCACTGGAAGTAGTCGAGCGGAAACGCGCCCTGGACGAATTAAAACTCCATCAGGACAAGTTGGTCCAGACCGACAAGATGGCCTCACTCGGAATTCTTGTGGCGGGAGTGGCCCATGAGATCAACAACCCGAACGGTCTGATCCTGCTCAATATGCCGATCCTGAGGGAGGTGTACCAAGACGCCGAGGAGGTTCTCGAAGCGCACTACCAGAACAAGGGTGATTTTACGCTGGGCGGACTACCCTACTCACGAATGCGCAATGAGGTCCCTCATCTCCTGGAAGAGATGCAGGATGGAGCCAATCGCATCAAGCGAATTGTGGAGGAGTTGAAGGATTTTGCCCGCCAGGATACCTCGGCCACGGTTGAAGCTGTCGATTTTAATGCTGTCGTGCAGACAGCCGTCCGACTGGTGGATTCATCGATTCGAGCCTCCACAAGTCGCTTCAAAGCTCACTATTCTCCCTCTCTGCACCCCATCCTTGGCAACGCCCAGAGGATCGAGCAGGTGGTCGTCAATCTGATTCTAAACGCCTGCCAAGCGTTGCCGGACATGGGGTGCGGCATCTCCCTGACCACCTTCTACGACCAGAAGACCGGGACTGATGTGCTCAAACTGACTGATGAGGGTGTCGGCATCGCTCCGGAACATTTACCGCATCTGACGGATCCTTTTTTTACCACCAAACGAGAAAGCGGCGGTACCGGGCTCGGATTGTCGGTATCGGCCACCATCGTAAAAGAGCATAACGGTTCACTGAAATTCGATTCCACCACAGGGGCCGGCACCATCGTGACCCTGACTTTCCCGTGCAGTGCGAGGAACCAACCATGAATTCGTCCCTGTATCCACATTTCGGTGTTCTCCTGGTCGATGACGAACCGGCTTGGCTCCGCTCCCTTCGGCTTACCCTTGAACGCTCTGCCGGCATCACCAACATCGTCACCTGCCAGGACAGCCGTGCCGTTATGGAGCTTCTGGAGCGGCACGAAATCGGGCTTGTCCTGCTGGATTTGACCATGCCGCATCTGAGCGGAGACCAGCTGATAGAACTGATAGCTGAACGCCATCCGGAAATCGCTGTCATTGTCATCAGCGGCATGAACCAGATCGAGAGTGCGGTGAACTGCATCAAACAGGGGGCCTTCGATTATTTCGTTAAAACGGTTGAGGAGGACCGCCTGGTCAGCGGCGTGCTACGGGCCATACGAATGCTGGAACTGGAGCGGCAGAATCGCGAGATGTCCAGCAGGATGCTGTCGGGAGAATTGAAGTGCCCGGCGGCCTTTGGCGGCATTATCACGGCTGATCGAGCCATGCACGCCATTTTCTCCTACATCGAGGCGGTGGCCCTGAGCACGGAACCGTTGCTTATCATGGGGGAAAGCGGCGTCGGCAAGGAGCTGATAGCCAAAGCGGCTCATACCCTGAGCGGCTGCCGTGGACAGCTGGTTTCGGTCAATGTGGCCGGCCTGGATGATGCGGTCTTCGCCGACACTCTTTTCGGGCATACGCGCGGAGCCTTCACCGGAGCCGATCAGCCGCGGCGCGGCATGGTGGAGGAGGCGGCCGAAGGCACCCTTTTCCTTGACGAAATCGGCGACCTGAGCATCGCTTCCCAAGTCAAGCTGTTACGGCTGCTCCAGGAAGGCGAATACTTTCCGCTCGGGAGCGACCGCCCCAAGCGCCTCAAAGCCCGGGTGGTCGTCGCCACTCACCAGAATCTTTCGCTCAAGCAGGAAACCGGATCTTTCCGCCGCGACCTTTATTACCGGCTCTGTACGCATATGGTCCATGTTCCGCCTCTTCGTGAGCGGAAAGGTGATCTCCCACTGCTTCTGGACCATTTTCTGGAAGATGCCGCCCGCTCCCTCAGCAAAAAGAAGCCGACCCCTCCGCGTGAATTGCTGCAACTGCTGGCAACCTATGGTTTCCCCGGTAACATCCGTGAATTGAAAGCACTGGTGTACAACGCCGTCAGTGTGCACCGCGATCGGGTTCTTTCGATGGAAACCTTTCTGAAGACGGTCCTTCGCCCGGAAGCAAAGCAGAATCCCAGCACGCCGCCTCAATCGGAAAAGAATCTGTTTGCCGGGCAGGAACGTCTGCCGACTTTCGGTGAAGCGGCTGAATTGCTGGTTGGAGAGGCCATGTTGCGGGCAAACGGCAACCAGACCATTGCCGCCCGGCTTCTCGGGATATCACAACCAGCCCTCAGCAAGCGCCTCAAACTTCGCGGCATAGTTCCCGAATGATCATAAACCTGATTGCCTATTTGCCATCCGCAATCCCACCTTTAAACGATCATAACCCAGGTTATGGCATATAACCTGGGTTATGATCGTTTAACATACTAAAAATATTACGTAATTTCTGTTTTCTCCTCGTCGGCTACAACTCAAGGTTATACCTCTTTTTAATCCACAGCATCGTCGCTCCCTCACTTTACCCTTTTATAACGGTTAGTTACGTCCGCATACACAGTTGGCATTTCTATTGCTAATATAAACACCATAACTAACCGTAACTGCAGCAAAATCGCCTGGGGGAAGAAAGGTTACATGGCCATGGAATGGATTGCCACAGAAGTACAACTGCCAAGGGAATGTCAGAGAGTTTTGCTCTACACTCCGTATCCGGTTTTTGGAGATGACTACACCTGCGTCGGAAATCGGGAGAGCATCACGGTCTGCACGACAAGCGTAGGGAAAAAACCGGTCCGTATGTTCACACACTGGATGCCTTTGCCTGAAAAACCGAAAACCACCTGAACAAAAGGAGTCACACCATGATCGGTAAAAAGTTTTACAAGCATCTCTATTTCCAGGTTTTGACTGCCATCAGCATCGGAGTTTGTGTCGGACATTTCTACCCCGAAACCGGCGCTGCCATGAAGCCGCTGGGTGACGGTTTTATCAAGCTGATCAAGATGATCATTGCACCAGTCATCTTCTGCACCGTGGTGACCGGCATCGCCGGCATGGATGACATGAAAAAGGTTGGCCGGGTCGGGGCCAAGGCGCTCCTCTATTTTGAGATTGTCTCGACACTGGCCCTGGCGATCGGCCTGTTTGTGGTCAGCTTCATCAAACCGGGAGCCGGCATGAACGCCGACGTTTCCAAGTTGGATACATCGGCACTGGCAAATTACACGTCCAAGGCGCAGTCGCACAGCACAGTCGACTTTCTGATGAATATCATCCCCAACAGTGTGGTGGATGCCTTTGCCAAGGGCGATATCCTACAGGTTCTGTTTTTTGCCATACTATTTGGTTTTGCCCTCTCCGTGCTTGGCAAGCGCGGCAAGGTCGTCTTTAAGCTGATCGATGACATTGCCCACGTACTGTTCGGCATCGTAGGCGTTATCATGAAGGCTGCTCCCATCGGCGCTTTCGGAGCCATGGCCTTTACCATCGGTAAATTCGGGATCGGTTCACTCAGCAAACTTGGTATGCTAATGGGAAGCTTCTATCTGACCTGCGTGCTGTTCGTCGTTATTGTTCTCGGCACCATCGCCAAACTGAGCGGATTCAACATCTTCAAGTTTATCAAGTACATCAAGGAAGAGTTGCTGATAGTGCTGGGGACCTCCTCCTCGGAAGCGGTACTGCCACGTATGATGGTCAAGCTGGAGAATCTGGGATGCTCCAAATCGGTGGTCGGTCTTGTTATCCCCACCGGCTATTCCTTTAACCTGGACGGCACTTCCATTTATCTGACCATGGCGGCGGTCTTCGTCGCCCAGGCCACCAACACGCCCCTGACCTGGACCCAGACCTTCACCATATTGGGCGTACTGCTGCTTACTTCCAAAGGGGCGGCGGGAGTCACCGGCAGCGGCTTTATAACCCTGGCGGCCACTTTTGCCGCAATCCCCACCATTCCGGTAGCCGGCCTGGCGTTGATTTTGGGAATAGACCGATTCATGTCCGAAGCACGGGCCCTGACCAATCTGGTCGGCAATGGTGTCGCTACAGTCGTGGTTTCCCGCTGGGAGAATGAGCTGGATAGGTCTAGAATGGAGCGCGTACTTAATAATGAAAGCGATATTGAAGCCGATGAACCCGAACTTGAATTTGACGAACTGGATGCAGAACCGGCTCCCGCCGAGTAACCTGTTGGAGATTTACGATGGCACATAACAGCAAAAAAAAACCACGCTACAATGTCGTATCCTTGAGGATTACCGACGAGGAAAAGGCGGCTCTTGAAGAGGTGACAAAGCGTACTCGAAAAAGTCTTTCCGGGGTGATGCGGGAGGCGATCGTGCTTTACTCGCGTGAGGTGACCTTTTTTTCGCCATCCACAAGTTTTTTGAGCTGAAGGATCAAACTGCGCCTGTTTCGACAGGCACCCATGACCGCACGAGCCGGAGGTAAAACGCCTCCGGCTCTTTGTTTCAAGTCTGTACTCCTGCCCGCAACCCTCATCAGTCAGGGCCCGTTAGCATGAATAATCCATGAAAAAGAGATTGACTCCCAACATGCAAAAGCGCTATACGGAATGAACGTTCATTCCTTCATGGAGCACTACAGTATGTCAAAGGTTGAAAAACGGAGTGAGATCGTCCATGCGGCCCTGGAACTGATTGCTGAAAACGGCTTTCACGGCGCCCCCATGGCCATGATTGCCGAACGGGCAAATGTCGGTGCCGGAACCATCTACCGCTATTTTGAAAACAAGGACGTACTGATCAACGGGCTCTGTCAGGATCTGGAAGAGCGGATGTATCCGATCATTCTGAAGGGGTACGCTGCCGATACCCCGCTCAGAGAGCGTTTTCTCCACCTTGGGGCCGCACTGCTGCGATATTTCATCGGGAACCCACTGGATTTCCGCTTCCTTGAACAGTTCCACAATTCTCCCTACGGCGTGGAACACCGCCGGGACAAGATTCTGGGGAAAAATGCCGAGTATAACGTTTTCCGTGAACTGTTCGAGGCCGGGGTCTCCCGGCAGGTAATGAAAGATCTCCCCCTGGTGATCCTCTTCGCCCTGGCTTTCGGCCCGCTCCTCGCGGTGGCGCGGGATCATATCCTTAATTTCATCTCGCTGGACGATGACCTGATTGCCCGGACGGTTGAAGCATCCTGGGACGGCATCAGGAGATAACGAAGAGCCCGCAGCTTTGTGCTTTATTTAATTTGACTCAGAGAATTACGCATTCATTTTCATACTAAACCCAGAGGTGTTTATGCAAATCACGTACAGAACGTCACTATGTGCCAGCGTTGCAATTCTTGCTGCCAGCATTATGCTGGCAGGCTGCGGCAAGCCGAAGTCCGCCGGGCAGATGCCCCCGGGTGCCCCCCCCGAAGTCGGGATTGTCACCATCCAACCCCAGCGAGTAGCCCTGACCACGGAACTTTCCGGCCGGACGTCACCGCAGCTGATCGCTGAGGTACGTCCCCAGGTAGGCGGGATTATCCAGAAACGGCTCTTTACCGAAGGGTCCGATGTCAAGGCCGGACAGGTTCTGTACCAGATTGACCCCGCGACCTACCAGGCCGCGTTTGCCAGCGCCAGTGCAGCCCAAAGCAGAGCGGAGGCGAACCTGAATACGGTGCGGCTCAAAGCGGAGCGCTATCGCGATCTGGTGGGTATTAAGGCGGTCAGTCAGCAGGATAACGATGATGCCCAGGCCGCATTCAAACAGGCTGAAGCCGATGTCGCCTACAGCAAGGCTGCGGTGGAGACCGCCCGGATCAATCTGGCGTACACAAAAATTACCGCACCGATTTCTGGACGGATCGGGCGTTCCACCGTGACCGACGGTGCCCTGGTAACGGCCAGCCAGCCGGCTGCCCTGGCCACCATTCAGCAGCTTGGTTCCATGTATGTGGATGTGACCCAGTCCAGCGCCGATTTATTGAAACTCAAACAGAATCTGGCCAGCGGCCTCCTGAAAAAGGGCGCCCCTGCCCAACAGGCTCGGGTAAAACTGCTGCTGGAAGACGGCAGCGCGTATCCGCTCCCCGGTACCCTGAAATTTTCCGAAGTGACGGTGGACCAGAGCACCGGTTCGATTACCCTGCGGGCAATCTTTCCAAACCCTAAACAAGCTCTGCTGCCGGGCATGTTTGTTCGTGCAATCCTGGAGGAAGGGATCAGCGAGAACGCCATTCTGGTGCCTCAGCGCGGTGTGACCCGTACTCCGAAAGGGAGTGCCCTGGTTATGGTGGTCGGCGCCGGAGAAAAGGTTGAGCCGCGACCGGTCACGGTCATCCGGACGGTCGGTGACTCCTGGCTGGTGGGGGACGGGTTGAAAGCGGGGGACCGCGTCATCGTGGAAGGGCTTCAGAAAGGGCGGCCGGGAGCAGTGGTCAAGGCGGTCCCCTTTGGAGCCAAACCGGAAGCGCCTCCTGCAGGAACGTCACAACCAGCAGCAGCCAAAAAGTAAAGGAGCCGCTCCATGCCTAAATTTTTTATCAATCGCCCGATTTTTGCCTGGGTGATCGCCATAATGATCATGCTGATCGGGCTGTTGGCGGTGAAATCGCTGCCGGTATCCCAGTATCCGCCGATCGCCCCGCCGCAGATCACCATTAATGCCGTGTACCCGGGGGCATCCGCCCAGACCGTACAGGACACGGTCACCCAGGTTGTTGAGCAGAAGCTGAACGGGATCGACAACCTGATCTACATGTCATCTACCAGCGACTCTGCAGGCGCCGTGGCCATCAACCTGACCTTCAAGGCCGGCACCGACCCGAATATCGCCCAGGTGCAGGTGCAGAACAAACTGCAGCTGGCCGTACCGCTCCTCCCCCAGATAGTTCAGCGGCAGGGGATTCAGGTCGTCAAATCCACCAAAAACTTTCTGCTGATAATCGGCCTCGTCTCCGAGGACGGCTCCATGAGCCGCTATGAGCTGACCGATTATGCGGTTTCCAACGTGCAGGATATCGTCAGCCGGGTTGAGGGGGTTGGTGAGCTGCAGATGTTCGGTTCCCAGAACGCCATGCGGATCTGGCTGAACCCGACCAAGCTGAACAGTTACCACATAACGACCAATGACGTGGTCGCCGCACTGCAGGCCCAGAACACCCAGGTGTCCGCCGGCCAGTTCGGCGGCATGCCGGCGGCACAAGGACAGCAGCTGAACGCCACCATAACGGCGCGGACCCTGCTGCAGAATGTTGACCAGTTTAACGCCATCATCCTTAAAACCAACGGCGATGGCTCCACCGTGGCGTTGAAGGATGTGGCCGAGTGTAAGATCGGCACCGAGAATTACGATGTGGAGGCCCGTTTCAAGGGTAAGCCGCTGGGCGGCATGGCCATTCGTCTGGCCGCCGGAGCCAACGCTCTGGACACCGCCAACAGGGTCAAGGCAAAGATGGTGGAGCTGTCGAGATTCTTCCCCGCCGGTATGAAGGTGGTCTATCCCTACGACACCACACCGTTTGTCAAAATTTCCATCGAAGAGGTGGTCAAAACCCTTGCCGAAGCGGTATTCCTGGTTTTTGTCATCATGTTCCTCTTCCTGCAGAATATCCGGGCAACACTGATACCGACCATTGCCGTGCCGGTGGTACTGCTCGGCACCTTCGGGGTGCTTTCTGTCAGCGGTTTTTCCATCAATACGCTCACCATGTTCGCCCTGGTTATTGTCATCGGGCTGCTGGTTGACGATGCCATCGTGGTGGTGGAGAACGTGGAACGTATCATGACCGAGGAGGGGCTGTCGCCACGAGATGCCACCATTAAATCCATGGGACAGATCACCAGCGCTCTCTGGGGCATTGCCACCGTACTGGTGGCGGTCTTTCTGCCGATGGCGTTTTTCGGCGGTTCAACCGGCGTCATCTACCGCCAGTTTTCCATTACCATTATTTCCGCCATGGTCCTCTCGGTGCTGCTCGCCATGACCCTGACACCGGCCCTCTGCGCCACCCTCCTCAAGCCGGTGGCAAAAGGGCATACCCCCGGAGAATCCGGCTGGTTCAAGGGATTTTTCCACTGGTTCAACACCTGGTTCGACCGACGCAAAGATCAGTACGAAGGGCTTGTCGGACGCTCTCTGGGCAAGCCGGTGCGCTACCTGATCGTGTACGGCGCCATTGTTGCCGGAATGGTGCTGCTCTTCCTCCGGCTCCCGACGGCCTTCCTGCCGGATGAGGACCAGGGGTTCATCGTCTGCCAGATTCAGCTCCCAGCCGGGGCGACCATGGAGCGGACCCTCAAGGTCATTGAACAGCTGGAACAGCACTTTCAGGAACGCGAACAAAAAACGGTGGAATCGGTGATCACGGTTGCCGGATTCAGTTTTGCCGGCCGTGGCCAGAACATGGGACTTGCCTTTGTCAGGCTGAAAGACTGGAAACTGCGCCAGACCCCGGATCTGAAGGCACCTGCCATTGCCGGCAGGGCCATGGGGGCTTTTTCAAAGATCAGGGACGGCCTGGCATTTGCCTTCTCGCCTCCGGCGGTGGTTGAGCTGGGGCAGGCGAACGGCTTTGACTTCATGCTGCAGGATCGCGGCGGCCTGGGGCATGAGAAGCTGATGGAAGCGCGCAACCAGATGCTCGGCATGGCAATGAAAAACCCGAAACTGATCGCGGTGCGCCCCAACGGCCAGGATGATTCTCCCCAGTTCAAGCTGGACATCGATGACGTGCGGGCCGGCGCCCTGGGGGTCTCCCTGCTGAGCATCAACGAGGTTCTTGCCACCGCCTGGGGAAGTTCCTATGTCAACGACTTTATCGAGAATGGCCGGGTCAAGAAAGTCTTCCTCCAGGCCGATGCGAAGTACCGTATGCTCCCCGAGGATATCGACCGCTGGTATGTGCGCAACAACCAGAGCGAAATGGTGCCGTTCTCAGCCTTTGCCAAACCCCGCTGGCAGTACGGCTCACCCCGGCTGGAACGGTTCAACGGCATTTCATCGGTAGAGATCATGGGCCAGGCGGCTCCCGGGATCAGCACCGGTGAAGCCATGGCTGAAATGGAGAAGATGGCGGCGCAGCTGCCGCCGGGAATCGGCTATGAGTGGACCGGCCTCTCCTACGAGGAAAAGAATGCCGGTGCACAGGCCCCGGCGCTCTATGCCATCTCGCTGCTGGTGGTGTTTCTCAGCGTGGCGGCACTGTATGAAAGCTGGACCATCCCGTTTGTCAACCTGCTGATGCTGCCGCTCGGTCTGGTGGGCGCGGTCACGGCCGTTTCGTTGCGGGTACTTCCCAATGACGTGTATCTCCAGATCGGACTTCTGACCACCATCGGCCTTTCCACCAAAAACGCCATCCTGATCATCCAGTTCATCAAGGAACAGATGCACCAGGGGCATGAACTGGTGGAAGCGACCCTGGCGGCGGTGAAAATCAGGCTCCGTCCGGTTATCATGACTTCGCTGGCGTTCTTCTTCGGCACCCTGCCGCTGGCTCTTACCAAGGGAGCCGGTGCAGCTGCCCAGAACGCCATCGGCACAGCCGTCACCGGCGGCCTCCTCTCGGCGACCTTTATCGATCTGATTTTCATCCCGTTTTTCTTCGTACTGATATCCCGGTTGTTCGCGAAGAAAAAACCGCTGGCCGCGCTGGAGCAGCCAACCGCTGCACACAACTCCCCGGAGGTGAACTGACATGGTCCAGATAAAACGCATGGCATCAGCTTTCTGCCTCCCACTCGGCGCGTTTCTCTGCCTGAGCGGCTGCTCAACCATGGCGCCGAACTATGTGCAGCCGACCGCACCGGTCCCGGTTGCCTGGCCCGCCGGGGATTCCTACAAAGTGGTGTCGGCCGCACAGAGCACGCCGTTGGCCGATATTCCCTGGAAAGAGTATTTCGTTGATCCGCAGCTAAGAAAAGTAATCGCACTGGCGCTGGAAAACAACCGCGATCTGCGGGTCGCCGTTCTCAACATCGAGCGGGCACAGGCCCTGTACCAGATTCAGCGTTCCAACCTGCTGCCGAAAGTTGAAGCATCTGCCGGCGCAGCGTTTCAGCGGATCCCTGAAAATTTTTCCAGCACCGGCCAGGCGGTCACAACCAATCAATATACGGTCGGTGCCGGACTCCTCTCCTATGAGCTTGACCTGTTCGGTCGCGTCCAGAGTCTGAAGGATCAGGCTCTGGAACAGTACCTGGCCACCGATCAGGCCCGGCGCAGCGTGCAGATCAGCCTGATTGCAGAGGTTGCCGCCGGCTACCTGACACTGGCCGCCGACCGTGAACGGCTGAAGCTTGCCAAGGACACCCTGGCAAGCCAGAATGAATCCTATCAGCTTATTTCACGCCGTTACGAAGCGGGCGTTTCATCCTCCCTCGATCTGCAGCAGGCCCGGACGACCGTTGAGGCGGCGCGGGTGGACACGGCCCGTTATACCACGGTGGTCGCCCAGGATATGAATGCCCTGACTCTGGTGGTCGGTTCACCGATCCCGGCGGCAGTGCTGCCGGCAGCCCTGTCAGAAACAGTTGCCGCAGTGAAGGACGCAACACCCGGCCTGACGTCTGACGTGCTGCTGCGCCGTCCCGACATCCTCCAGGCCGAAGGGCAGCTTAAGAGTGCAAACGCCAATATCGGTGCGGCCCGGGCGGCATTCTTTCCCAAAATTACGTTGATTTCGTCCGTCGGTTTCGGCAGCAATGAGCTGTCCGGACTTTTTAAGGATGGTTCTTTTGCCTGGAGTGTCGCCCCGCGTATTTCGCTGCCGATCTTTGACGGAGGGAGCAACTCGGCGAACCTGAAGGTGGCTGAAGTTGACCGCGACATCACCGTGGCACGGTACGAGAAAGCAATCCAGACCGCCTTCCGGGAGGTGGCAGATTCCCTGGCCCAGCGCGGGACCATCGACGAGCAGCTGACGGCACAGCAGTCCCTCACCAACGCCACAGCGGAAAGGTACCGCCTTTCCCAGGTCCGTTTTGAGAAGGGCGTGGACAGCCACCTGAATGTTCTCGATGCGCAGCGTTCTCTTTACGGGGCGCAACAGAACCTCATCAGCACCCGTCTGGCACGGCTGGCCAACCAGATAACATTCTACAAGGTTATGGGAGGAGGCGAGCGCAACTGACGACAGTGCGCCCGTCAGAAGCATGATACCTCCTTGCTTTTCCAAAGAAGTGTTGTATTGTTTTTCATTACTCATCTGTTCTTAAAAGGATTGACGTGGTTCAGGCTCTTGGACATGCAACCATAGCTCTTGTGCGCGACCTGGGACGGGCCGGCTGGTTTCTTCTTTACTCATGCTACATGATCGTCCGTCGTCCGGGCAGTCTGGTGCATGTGCTGAAGCAGCTCCGTTTTATCGGGACGAAGTCCCTTTTCGTGATCGTGCTGACCGCCGGATTTACCGGCATGGTGCTCGGCCTGCAGGGGTATTATACCCTTGCCAAATTCGGTTCCGAAGGGATGCTGGGCACGGCGGTGGCACTGTCGCTCATCCGTGAGCTCGGACCGGTTCTTGCCGCCCTGATGGTGACCGGGCGTGCCGGCAGCGCTATTACGGCCGAAATCGGTATCATGCGGATCACCGAACAGATTGATGCGCTGGAAACCATGGCGCTTGACCCTTTCAAATACCTGGTCACCCCGAAGTTTATTGCCGCGATGATTTCACTTCCCCTGCTCTGCGCCATCTTTGACGTGATCGGTATCTACGGCGGCTGGCTGGTCGGGGTCAAACTGCTGGGGGTCAATCCGGGCGCGTATTTTTACGAAATGGAAAAATCGGTTGTCTGGCGCGATGTGTACTCCGGTTTTGTGAAATCATTTTCCTTCGGATTGATTATCGCGTGGATCGGCTGCTATAAAGGGTACTACGCCGGGCACGGCGCCGAAGGTGTTGCCAAGGCGACAACCGAATCGGTTGTGCTGACCTCCGTTATTATCCTCGTGTGGGACTATTTCCTCACCTCGGTGCTGCTCTGATATGATTACCCTGAGAAATGTGCATAAGTCGTTCGGCGGGCAAAAGGTGCTTGACGGCCTCGACCTGGACATCCCCGCCGGCCAGATTACCGCCATCATCGGCCCCAGCGGCGAAGGGAAGAGTGTGCTGCTGAAGCATCTGATCGGCCTGCTGCAGCCGGACAGTGGCACGGTGGAAGTGGATGGCGAAAGCATCGTTGACCTGCGCCGCTCCGAATTGAACCGGATTCGCGAAAAGTTCGGCATGCTGTTCCAGAACGTGGCGCTGTTTGATTCCATGACGGTTTTCGAAAATGTCGCCTTCCCGCTGCAGGAGAAAACCTCCCTGGCAAAAGAGGAGATCCGGAGCAGGGTTGTCTCGGCCCTTGAGGATGTGGGGCTGAAAAATATTGAGAACAAATTCCCGGATGAGCTTTCCGGCGGCATGAAAAAGAGGGTTGGCCTGGCCCGGGCTGTGGTGCTCAAGCCAAAGATTATTCTGTTCGACGAGCCGACCACCGGGCTTGACCCGATTATAAAACGGGCGATCCACGAGCTCATCAGGGATACCCATGCCAAGTTCGGCTTTACGGCAGTGATTGTCACCCATGAAATTCCGGATATTTTTGACGTCGCCCAGAATATAGCGATGTTGTTCCGGGGCAGGATTTTGCAGCACGGGACGCCGGACGACATAAAAAATTCATCCGACCCGGCAATCCGGCAGTTCATCAGCGGCAGTCTGGACGGCCCGATCCGGATGGTGTAGTAACTGCACATCAACAAAGAGGTACTCTATGAACATGGTAAAATTGGAAATGATGGTCGGCACGTTCATGCTGATCGGTATCCTCTGCCTGGGATATGTGTCGATCAAACTGGGCAAGATGGAGATTGTCGGCGGTGATTTTTACGCCGTTGCCGCCGCTTTCGATTCGGTTTCCGGCCTGAAACCGGGGGCACGCGTCGAAATCGCCGGTGTCGAGGTCGGCAAAGTTGACCGGATAGAGCTTGATTCAAAAAGCGGCGACCGGGCGCTGGCGTACCTTAAAATCAAAACCGGCGTAAAAATCACCGATGATGTCATCGCCTCGGTACGAACCAGCGGAATTATCGGCGATAAATTCATCAAGCTTCGGCCGGGCGGTTCTGAGAGAATGCTGAAAAATAATGATAAGATTCGTGAGACCGAATCGGCCATCGACATCGAAGAGCTGGTAAGTAAATTTATCCACGGCAAAGTGGAGTAACTGTTTTTTAAGGGATGCCGCGATGAACTTTTTAATCCGTATTTTTTTTCTGACCCTCTGGGCACTGTCCGCCTCCGCCGTTGCCGGTTATGCAGCGGAACAGACGACCGCCAGTATCATTGTAAACCTGGATGACTGTATCCGCATGGCGCTGAAAGCGGCCCCCGAACTGGGGGAAGCGGACAGCGACATCGCCCTTGCAACCAGCAAGCTGGACCAGGCCAAATCCTACCGTTTTCCGCAGATACAGATGACCACACTGTTCGGGCCGGCACCGATCGCCTATAGTAGCGCCATAGATCCTGCAATAAAAACCAACGAGGCGTTATTCAGCATCAATTCGCTTACCTGGTTCACCAGCGCCGATGCCAGTCTCATTCAGCCGCTCTACACATTTGGCAAGATTTCCGAAAACATGAAGGCCGCCACCCACGGCATTGAGGTCGATCGTTCCCGCAAGGAGCAGCGCGCCCACGAGATCGTCCTGAAAGTCCATGAGTACTATAACGGCCTGCTGCTGGCGCGCGAAATGAAGGAACTGGTGCTGGAGGTGGAGGAGATCCTGATCAAGGCCCGCGAAAAAGCCCAAAAACTTCTGGACCAGGGATCAGACACCGTTGACGAGATGGATCTGTATAAACTGGATGCCTTTTCCGGGGTGGCTTCAAAGTATCTGGAGGAAGCTAAAAAAGGGGAGGCGCTGGCCCTGGCCGCACTGAGGGCCCGCATGGGCCTTCCGGTGGATGCGCCGCTGGTAACCGGCACCGAGCGACTTGTTTTGGTTGATGTCGAAATTCCCCCACTTGCAACATATCTGGAAAACGCCCGCCGGAGACGCCACGAATTCCACCAGATCGCCGAAGGACTTAAAGCCCGCTCGGCCCTGGTTGAAGCGGCAAAAGCTGAATATTATCCTGACATCTTCCTGGGAGGGCTTTTTTCCTGGGCCTATGCCGACGAGCGCGACAAGGTTCAGAACCCGTACATCAACGACCCGTTCAATCATATCAATGGCGGCGTTGCTCTGGGTGCCCGCTGGAAACTTGATTTCGGTATCACCGGAGCAAAAGTCTCCGGCGAGCGCGCCCAGTATAATCGCCTGCTTAGTACCCGGGATTTTGCCGATACCAACATCCCGCTCCAGGTGGAAAAGTATTATCTGGACCTTAAGGAAGCCAAAAAGAGCACGGCGGCAACGCGCAGCGCGTATTTGAATGCGAAGAAGTGGGCCGTCACTGCGATCGCAAATTTTGACTTCGGCATGGGACCCGCCAAGGAGATTTTTGAAGCCCTTCAGGCCTATTCCGGTATGCGCGCCGATTATTTCAAATCGATTTATAATTATCGCATCGCCGCGGCCAACCTGGACTATGCGACAAGCGAGCCGTTACGCGGCAGTGATAAATAACCGGGAGGAACCCGCATGCTGAAACAAATCTTACTGGTGCTGACGGCGTCCATATTCATGGTATCCGCAGCATCGGCAACCCCGACAGATGATGTGAAAAAAACGGTGGATGAAGTTGTCCATATCGTCGCTGACAAGGAAATGAAGAAGAATGAGGGGAAACGGCGCCAGGCTCTGAAAAAATCAATCAGTGCGATCTTTGATTATTCTGAAATGGCAAAGCGCTCGCTCGGCAAGCATTGGAACACACGCTCAGCTTCGGAGAAAAAGCAGTTCTCCGAACTGTTCGCCACACTGCTGGAAAACTCATATGCCGGAAAGATCGAATCATACAACAATGAGAAGATTGTCTACATCAAGGAGAGCGTGGATGATCAGTATGCCGAGGTGAAGTCGAAAGTTGTCACCGCCGCCCGGGACGAGTTTACGCTCGATTACCGCCTGTTCAAGGAGAACGGCAGGTGGATGGTGTATGATGTTGTTATTGAGGGTGTCAGCCTTGTTTCCAACTATCGCAGCCAGTTTAATAAAATTATCACCTCCAGCGGCTATGAAAAGCTTGTTAAAAAATTACAGAGTAAAAATGATGAATTGAAGGCTCCATGAATTGATGTAAATTATCTTGACACCCTGTTTCCGGCTGTGATAAACGACTCGGGCACGCAGTTTCGGAAGTTTTTGCAGAACGTTGCAAGCAACACGTTTGACCAGGCATTGCGCTTTTCCTGCATCAGACTCCAGAAACTTTAGCGGTAACCAATCGTTCCGGCATAGGACCGGACAAAAAAGGGGGCAGGAAATGGCACAGGGCAAAGTAAAATGGTTTAACGACACGAAGGGTTTTGGCTTTATCGAGCAGGAGGGGGGCGAAGACGTTTTTGTTCATTTCTCTGCAATCACCGGTGACGGCTTCAAATCACTGGCAGAAGGCGATGCCGTAACGTTTGAAATCACTCAGGGACCGAAAGGCCTGCAGGCAGCGAACGTAGTTAAAAAGTAATCCAGCCTGACATTGTATGATCAAAAAAGCCCGCTGAAATCAGCGGGCTTTTTTTGTCGAAAATGCTTTTCGCGCCGGCAGGGAGTGGCGTCCGGTTACCGGCCCGGAGTCAAGAAGCAGTCCCCGTTCACCGTCACGCCCCAATTCCTTCAGCGCTTCCAACACCTTGGCCCGTTCTTTTGGCAGATGCCAGAGCAGCAGAGACTTCTGCAGCCCCTTTTCCCGATCGCTTGTTGCTGTGTAGACCCGCGCTCCGGTCATTGGATCGACCCCGCTGTGGAACATGCAGGTGGCTATCGTGCCGGGAGTAGGGGTAAAGTCCTGAACCTGTTCCACGGTCATGCCCATTTTTTTAAGGGTAACCGCCAGTTCAAGCATATCAGCCAACGTGCAGCCGGGATGTCCGGAGATCAGGTACGGTACGACATATTGGCGTTTGCCGAGGCGTTCGCTTTCGGTGTGAAACTTCTGCAGAAACGTTTCAAATGATTTTTTCCCCGGTTTGCGCATGACGTCCGTAACGCGGTCAACCAGATGTTCCGGGGCAATTTTGAGCAGGCCGCTGACGTGGTGCCCGACCAGCTCCCGAAAATAGGCGGGCTGTCTTTCAAGCAGGTCAGGACGGACCCCGGAGGAAACCGCCGTGTGCTGGATTCCCGCCAGGGAACGGGCCGCCTGGAGCAGTGCTGTTGCCGCCGTATCACCGGTACGGAGATTACTGCAGATTTTCGGGAAAAGGCAGCTTTCCCGCACACATTTTTTCATGGCATCGGAGTTGCCGCAGCCAAGGCCGTACATATTGGCGGTCGGTCCGCCAATATCGCTGATGCTGCCGCGAAACCACTTTTTCCTGGTCAATGACGATAGTTCCGCAAGAATGGAGCGTTGGCTGCGGGATTGGATCGTTTTGCCCTGATGCATGGTGATGGCGCAGAAGGCACAGCCGCCGAAGCAGCCGCGATGGCTGGTGATGGACGTTTTTATCTGCTCCCAGGCCGGAATCGCTTCGAGATACGCCGGGTGGGGGGCCTTTTCAAACGGCAGGGCGTACACTGCATCCATTTCACTCTCCGTAAGGGGGAGCGCCGGTGCGGTGCAGACCAGCTGCCGATTGCCGTGCTGCTGCAGTACCGTTCTGCCTGACCAGGGATTTTGCTGGAGGTACGCCAGACGGAACGCCTCGGCAAATTGCTCCTTGGAGGCGGCCACCTCCTCGAACGACGGCAGGACAACAGAGTCGCCGGCATCATAGCTGCTGCAGTGGAATGCCGTCCCCCGCACGTCTTGAAGGTCAGGCAGCCGCTCACCATCCCGCAGCCGGCCGGCTACTTCCAGAAGTGCCCGCTCGGCCATGCCGTAGATCAGCAGGTCAGCTTTGGCATCAAACAGGATCGAACGGCGCACCTTGTTTTCCCAAAAGTCGTAATGAGCGAAGCGGCGCAGCGATGCTTCAATGCCGCCGATCACAACCGGGACATCCTTGTAGGCTTCCTTCAGGCGGGACGTGTAGACCGTTGTGGCGCGGTTGGGACGGGCACCGTGACGGTTGCCGGGCGTGTAGGCATCATCGTGCCGCAGCTTGCGGGCCGGTGTGTAGTGGGAAACCATGGAATCCATGGCGCCTGCGGCAACCGCAAAGAACAGCCGGGGACGGCCAAGCGTCATGAAGGGATCTTTTGAGCGCCAGTCCGGCTGGGCGATAATGCCGACCCGAAAGCGGTGGGCTTCAAGCCAGCGGGCCAACAACGGCACGCCGAACGCCGGGTGATCAATATAGGCATCGCCGCTGACAAAGATAACGTCGAGCTCGTTCCAGCCCCGCTGCCGCATCTCCTCCTGTGTGGTGGGAATGAACGGCATGGGTCAGGGAAACAGCGCCAGACCATCCAGCCCCATGGTTTCCGGAAAGCCGCAGATGAGGTTCATATTCTGTACCGCCTGACCGGAAGCGCCTTTTACCAGATTATCAATAGCCGAAATGATGATAATCCGGCCGGTTCGATGGTCCATGAGCGGCGCGATATCACAGAAGTTGGAACCACGCACGAACGCGGTGGAAGGGAGGCTGCCGGCGGGGAGTACCCGCACGAACGGTTCGCCGGCGTAGAACTCCCGGTACAGGGCCGCGATCTTTTCTCCGGTGAGTGCCTTCTTGGGCGCAGCATAGATTGTGGAGAGTATCCCCCTGTCCATCGGCACCAGATGCGGAGTAAACGTGATTTTCAGCGGTTCCCCCGCCAACAGGGAGAGCTCCTGCTCGATCTCGGGAGTATGCCGATGCACTCCGCCGACTCCGTATGCTTTATATCCCTCATTCACTTCACAATACAGGCTGTCAACTTTTGCAGAACGGCCGGCTCCGGTCACACCGGATGCTGAATCGGCGATGATGCTTGACAGGTCAATCAATCCCTTCTTAAGGAGCGGCGCCAGACCGAGGATAATGCTGGTGGGATAGCAGCCGGGATTGGCGACCAGTTTTGCACCCCTGATCTTTGACCGACGAATCTCCGGCAGTCCGTACACCGACCTCTTCAGGACGGCCGGGTTGAGATGGGGTTCATACCACCGGCCATATACCGCCGGGTCGGAAAGGCGGTAATCGGCTGACAGATCGACCACCTTTTTCCCCAGTTTCAGAAAGGTCGGTACGACCTCCATGGCTGCCTTGTGGGGCAGTGCCGTGAAAATTATATCCGCCTTTTCGGCAACCCGGGTCGGCTCAAGATTTTCCAGCACGATATCGCAGCGCCCCCGCAGAGTGGGGAACACCTCGGAGATGCGCTTGCCAGCGCTCTGTTCAGAGGTAAGACAGGTCACCGCCACCTCCGGGTGACAATGGAGGATGCGGATCAACTCCAGCCCGGTGTAGCCGCTGGCTCCAACAATAGCAACATTCAACATGGACGTGGCTCCTTTCAAAGAAAAAAGGGGAAACCCTTGCGGATTTCCCCTTGTAACATACCAGTGTGGTGTAATCCAGCGATTAACGCTTGGAGAACTGGAAACGGGCGCGAGCAGCTTTTCTGCCGTACTTCTTACGCTCTTTGACCCGTGAATCGCGGGTAATGAAACCAGCTTTTTTGAGAACGCCGCGCAGCTCCGGCTCATGCAGCAGCAGTGCCTTGGTGATGCCGTGCTTGATCGCGCCGGCCTGACCGGTATCGCCGCCACCGGAAACAGTGACGTACACATCAAAGATGCCGACTTTTTCAACAAGTTCAAACGGCTGACGCACAACCATTTTGGAGGTTTCGCGGCCGAAGTATTCATCAAGGGTTTTGTGGTTGACGGTGAAAGTGCCGACACCCGGTTTAAGCCATACACGGGCTATTGAACTCTTGCGTTTGCCTGTTCCATAATAACTGACTGCTGCCATATCGTGTTCTCCTTGGAGTATTAAAGTACCAGGTTCTTGGGCTGCTGAGCTTCGTGAGGATGGCTCGGTCCCGCATAGATCTTCAGCTTGCTGAGCATGGCCCGTGCAAGTTTATTCTTGGGGAGCATTCCCTTGACAGCTTTTTTGATGAGGTCTTCAGGTTTCTTTTCAAGCAGTTTGCCAGCGGAGATCTCTTTCAGCCCGCCGACATACCCGGAGTGGCTGTAATAGATTTTATCGGCAAGCTTACGGCCGGTCAGAGCGATCTTTTCGGCGTTTACCACGATGACGAAGTCACCGGTATCAACGCTTGGTGTGAAAAGAGCCTTGTTTTTACCGCGCAGGACATTGGCGACCTGGGTGGAGAGACGCCCCAAAACCGCATCCTGAGCATCAACTACGTACCAGTCACGTTTAACATTTTCCGCTTTAGCAACTTCTGTTTTCATAAATTCCTCACCCGCAGTACAGCCCGTACACTTCAGTTATTAGAATACAGGCTATGATTTTTTTGAAGAGGTGTAACTTACTGAAAGAGTGTGGTCGTGTCAAGGGAAAAATTTTCACGGCAACTAATTGATCTTATCAATGTTGTAACGAAACCGATTTCATGTTACAACCGCGCGGCAATTATCAGATTTTTTGGAGTTCAACCTATGAAGTTGACGGTAGCTGAAGTTGAAAAGGTAGCACGTCTGGCGCGGCTTGAACTTACCGCAGAAGATAAAGAGCTGTTCGCCGGCCAGATGGGCGCGATCCTCGGCTATGTGGAAAAGCTGAAGGAACTGAATACGGACGGGATTGTACCGACTTCACACGCAGTACCGATGGAAAATGCTTTCCGCCCCGATGTAGTTCGGCCTTCAATAGGCCTGGAAAAGGCACTGGCCAACGCACCGGAGAAGTCAGGCACCTTTTTTGTCGTACCGAAAGTTATTGAGTAGGGCAGGGGGCACCATTACCATGAATATTTTTGATCTGACCATCCATGAGCTTCATACTGCGCTGAAGGGGAAGCAGGTTTCATCTCTGGAAGCCACCTCCGCCATGCTGAAGCGCATTGAATCTGTAGAGCCGCAGGTCGGCTCTTTCATCACGGTGACACCTGAGCAGGCCCTGGCCGCCGCACGGAGTGCCGACCAGCGCATCGCACGGGGTAACTGCGCCAAGCTGACCGGTATACCGCTGGCCCTCAAGGACATTTTTCTGACGGAGGGGGTACGTACAACCTGCGGCTCCCGCATCCTGAACAACTTTATCCCCCCGTACAGCGCGACCTCATGGGAGAAGCTGCATGATCACGGCGCGGTGCTGCTGGGGAAACTGAACCAGGATGAGTTTGCCATGGGCTCCTCCAATGAATCGAGCGCGTTCGGCAGCACCCGCAATCCCTGGGATACCAGCCGCATTCCGGGGGGCTCTTCCGGCGGTTCGGCAGCGGCGGTTGCCGCCAGGCAGGCAATTGCAACGCTCGGCACGGACACCGGCGGCTCCGTTCGGCAGCCTGCGTCCCATTGCGGCTGTGTCGGCATGAAACCGACCTACGGCAGGGTTTCCCGCTACGGCGTCATCGCCTATGCCTCATCTCTTGATCAGGTCGGGCCGCTGACCCGGGATGTGGCCGACTGTGCACTCATGCTGGAGGCGGTGGCCGGCTACGACCCCAAGGACTCCACCAGTGTCGACACACCGGTGCCGGACTACAGCACCGCACTGGGGGGGGGAGTCAAGGGGCTGAGGATCGGCCTGCCGAAAGAGTATTTCATCGACGGCCTCGACCCGGACGTACAGAAGGCCATGGCAGCCGCCATTGACACCTTCCGGCGCCTCGGAGCCGAATTCGTCGACATTTCACTGCCGCACACCGACTACGCGGTGGCAACCTATTACCTGATTGCCACAGCGGAAGCCAGCTCCAACCTGGCACGCTACGACGGCGTCCGTTTCGGTCACCGGGCCCAGGCGGGCAACCTGCTCGACATGTACACAAAAAGCCGCAGCGAAGGTTTCGGTTCCGAAGTCAAGCGGCGCATCATGCTCGGCACCTACGCACTGTCATCCGGCTATTATGACGCCTATTACGTCAAGGCCCAGAAAGTCCGCACCCTGATCATGAATGATTTCATTCGCGCGTTTAACGACGTCGATGTCATGCTGACCCCGGTAGCACCAACCCCGGCGTTCAAAATCGGCGAAAAGATCAACGACCCGCTGCAGATGTACCTGTCCGATATTTTCACGATTCCGGTCAACCTTGCCGGCACCTGTGCCATGTCGCTCCCGGCCGGTTTTTCGGCGGAGGGGCTCCCGATCGGGCTGCAGCTGATCGGCAAACCGTTTGGCGAAGAAGCCATCCTGCGCGCCGGCTACGCATTTGAGCAGGCCACGGAGTGGCATACCAGAACAGCAGCACTATAACTTCCGGAGCACACTATGAACTACCAACCCGTCATCGGTCTTGAAGTCCACGTCCAGCTCCTGACCGACACGAAAATATTCTGCGGCTGTTCCACAACCTTCGGCTCGGAGCCGAACTCCCAGACCTGCCCGGTCTGCCTGGGACTGCCGGGCGCCCTGCCGGTGCTGAACGGCACGGTGGTGGAATTTGCCGTCAAGGCCGGCCTCTCCACCAACTGCACCATCACCCCGCGCAGCATTTTTGCGCGGAAGAACTACTTCTATCCGGACCTTCCCAAAGGATACCAGATCAGCCAGTTCGAAGACCCGATTTGTCAGAGAGGCTGGCTGGACATCACCCTTGCCGGACAGGAGCCGAAACGGATCGGCATTACCCGCATCCATATGGAGGAGGACGCCGGCAAGCTGGTGCATGGCGACTCCGACATGGGTGCCGGCTCGGGAGTTGACCTGAACCGGGCCTGTACTCCGCTGCTGGAAGTTGTTTCCGAACCTGACCTCCGCTCGTCCGATGAAGCGGTGGCCTACCTGAAACAGCTGCACCAGATCGTAACCTGGCTCGGCATCTGTGACGGAAATATGGAAGAGGGGAGTTTCCGCTGTGATGCCAACGTATCGGTCATGCCGGTCGGCTCGCAAACCCTCGGCACACGGGCTGAAATAAAGAATGTCAACTCCTTCAAATTCGTCAAACAGGCCATTGAATATGAGATCCAGCGCCAGATCGACCTGATAGAGGACGGCGGCACGGTTGTTCAGGAAACGCGCCTTTTTGACCCGAACAGCGGGAAAACCCGCTCCATGCGGAGCAAAGAGGAAGCCCACGATTACCGTTATTTTCCCGACCCCGATCTGGTACCGCTGGTGATCAGTGAACAATGGATTGAGCGCTCCCGCTCGGAGTTGCCGGAACTCCCGGGACAGCGGCAGCAGCGTTTTATGGCCGATCTGGGGCTCCCCCCCTACGACGCGGAAGTGCTGACGGCAAGCAGGGCCCTGTCCGACTATTTCGAGGCGGGTGTTGCCGCCCATGGCAATGCCAAAGCGGTCGGCAACTGGGTGATGGGTGAAATAACCCGGGCCCTCAATGACAGCGGGTCCTCAATCGAGAACTGCCCGGTCCCCCCGGAGCGTTTGGCCGAACTGCTGAAACTGATCGACAACGGCACCATTTCGGGTAAGATTGCCAAAACCGTTTTTGATGAAATGTGGAAAAGCGGCAAAGCTCCCCGGACCATTGTGGAAGAGCAGGGTCTGGTGCAGGTTTCCGACAGCGGCGCCATTGAGGGCATTATAGACGAGATCCTGGCCGCAAACGCCGGCCAGGTGGAAGAGTACCGCAGCGGGAAAGAAAGGGTATTCGGGTTTTTCGTCGGTCAAGTCATGAAAGCCAGCAAAGGGAAGGCGAACCCGGCTCTGGTGAATGAGCTGCTTCTGGGCAGACTTAAAGGGCAGGACGGAGGATAGCAATGAACCGGACGGCGATGATTGTTGATGATTCCCTCTTCATGCGCAAAATTTTGTGCGCCATTCTTACTGAAAACGGCTACACCGTGATCGCCGAGGCGGCGAGCGGTATCGAAGCCATGAAAAATCTGCATTCCAGCCATCCGGACCTTATCCTGCTGGACATAATCCTCCCTGATTCAAGCGGCCTTGACCTTCTTACGTCGCTTATTACAACCTGCCCCGCCTCGAAGGTCGTCATCTGCTCGGCCATCGGTCAGGAGCAGGTCACCAAAAAAGCCCTCGAGCTGGGGGCCATGGCGTTTATCCAGAAGCCTTTTACCCCCGAAACGGTAACTGACGTGCTGAAAAGTCTGGGGGATTAAGCGATGGACATGTCCCCCTATCGGGATCTGTTCATCTCCGAAGCCCGCAAGCACCTCTCCACCTTCAGCGAGCTGATTGTTCAGCTGGAAGACTCCCCTGATGACAGCGCCGCACTTGATGAGCTTTTCCGCCATGCCCATTCTCTCAAAGGAATGGCGGCGACCATGAGCTATGAGCAGGTTGTGGGTATAGCCCACCTCATGGAAGACCAGCTCGGCCGGGTCCGGAAAGGAGATTACGGTCTGCCGCCGGCTCTCGCCGACATTTTGCTGGAGGGGGTCGATGCCCTTTCCCGCATGGTGTCAGCCATCGAATCCGGAAGCGACTCCCATGAGGACAGTTCCCGGCTGATGGAGCAGCTTGAAGCATTCAGTCCGCAGAGCGAAGCCCTCCCCCTCTTTCAGGGCGATCTGCCGGAAGCACCTCTCCTGGAGTCAGCCCCCCTGGGACCACGGCAATTTCAGGGGAAAGATTCCTTCCAGAGCATCCGCATCAAGACCGAAGTACTTGATCATCTGGTCAATATCACCGGTGAACTGATAACCAACCGCCACTTTCTGGCTGAAGCCATCCGACAGGCTGATGCGGCCGAATGCCGCCAACCGCTCCAGCAGATCACCACGCTGCTCCACGGTCTGCGCGACGAGGTTTTCAAAGCGCGCATGCTGCCGTTCACCGTTATAGCGGAACGCTTTCCACGGTTGATACGTGATCTGGCCCGCCAACTGGGAAAAGAGTCTCATTTTCATCTTTCAGGAAAAGAGATCGAACTTGACCGGGGGATTCTGGAAGAGATCGCCGAGCCGATTGTCCACATCCTGCGGAACGCCGTCGATCACGGCCTGGAAACGGCTGATGAACGGCGCGCAGCAGGCAAGCCGCGCAACGGCCTGATAACCCTGGCGGTCATCAGGGATAAAGAGCATGTTGAAATTATCATTACCGATGACGGCTGCGGCATGGATCCGGAGCAGCTGAAACTCAAAGCGGTTGAAAAGGGGGTTATCTCCCCGGAACAGGCGGCACGGATGTCTCCGCACGAAGCCCTCAACCTGATCTGCACCCCCGGATTTTCCACCGCCACAGCGGTCAGTGATATTTCCGGGCGGGGGGTCGGCATGGATGCGGTGCGCGAAGCGGTGCACACTCTTTCTGGCACTCTGGCGATTCAATCGCAGCCCGGACAGGGGAGCCGTTTTGTCCTGCGCTTTCCGCTCACGATCTCGATCATCAATGCTTTGATTGTGCGCTGCGGCCCGTTTGACATGGCCTTCCCGCTGAATGTCGTCACCCGGACTATGGAATTGAAAAGCTCTGATATCCGGGAAGAATCCGGGTGTTTAACCTTCCGTTACGAAGAGGACACCCTGCAGCTCCGGAGCCTGCGGCAGGCGTTGCACCTGCCCCCGCTGGCCGGTGCGGAAGCGGCTCTCCAGCCGGTGATCATCTGTCATGTCGGCACGACTCTGCTGGCCTTCAGTGTTGATCGGATCTTCGGGCAGCAGGAAATATTTATCCGCCCGCTCCGCGCTCCCCTGTCACATCTGCAGGGAGTCAGCGGCGCAACCGTCACCAGTGACGGGCGGGTGCTGTTTGTTGCCGATGCGGCGGCACTGGCCTGAAACAACCGGCCGCATAGCGCCGGCTGCGGGACCGGCACTCATTGAAACGGTTGCGGCTACCGCCCATCTATGGCAGTATCACAGGCCGGTACAACAGCAGTCCATACGCTGCGCCGAACCAATTGACGTGTAAGGAAATAACCCCATGAAACTCAGGAGCACACTGCCGGTATACCTGGTGCTGTCAATGTTGGTTGTACCGTTTTCGCTGGCGGCCGCAGCGCCACCGGCACCCCTCAAAGATGTCGTCACCGCACTTGAGAAGGGATATGCCGGGCTGCAGGACGTTCAGGCCGATTTTGCCCAGAAAACCACCGTTACGGCCGTTAATCGCGAGCAGAAGGGAAACGGCGAAGTACTGCTGAAACGCCCCGCATCGGCAGCTGCCATGTTCCGTTTCAACTATGCCCGGCCGAAGCAGCAGATCATCTCCAACGGCAGACAGGTCTGGTTTTACACACCGGACAACAAGCAGGTAGTGGTCAACAGTGTCGCCGCCATGTTCGCAGGGGGCAACTCCATCGCCCTGTCGTATCTGACCGGTCTCGGCCACGTTTCACGTGACTTTGATGTCTTCTTTGCCCCTGAACCGCGGGACAAGAACGGCAACTATCAGCTTGAATTGACCCCGAAAAAACCGAGCCCGGTTCTGTCGAAACTGCAGCTCACGGTCTCTGCTGAGGCCGTAGAACAGTTGCAGAATTCCGGTGAAGTCAAAAACGTTTTTCCGGTTGTTTCCTCGGTAGTCCATGACGCCGGCGGCAACCGGACACGGATCGACTACAGCAGGGCGCGAGTCAACAAGGGACTCGACAACGGAAAATTCAACTTCAAGGTCCCTGCCGGGGTTGAGGTAATAAAACCGTAAGCAGCAGGCCAATCTATCTACGGAGGGTTACTCATGCCGTCATTCGACATCGTTTCAAAGGTAGACATGCAGGAGGTCGACAACGCCATCAATCAGGCGGTCAAGGAGATCGGCCAGCGCTATGATTTCAAAGGGTCCAAAAGCCAGATCACCCCGGAGAAGGATTCGGTCAAAATTCTGGCGGATGATGACTACAAACTGAAAGCGGTTGTGGATGTACTGCAATCCAAATTCCTCAAGCGCAACATCTCCATCAAAGCGCTTCAGTACGGCAAGGTTGAACCGGCGTCCGGCGGCATGGTGCGTCAGATCATCACCGTCCAGCAGGGCATTTCCAAGGAGAAGGCCAAGGACATCATCGCTGTTATCAAGGAGAGCAAACTCAAGGTACAGGCCCAGATCCAGGATGATCAGGTGCGGGTGATCGGTAAAAACCGGGACGACCTCCAGGATGCGATCCAGCTGCTGAAGGGGAAGGATCTGGATGTGGAAATGCAGTTCACCAATTTCAGGGAATAGAGAACGAGGGATAACTTGAGCGAAATAGTAAAACAGAAAGTAAGCATGGTCAGCCTCGGCTGCCCGAAGAATCTGGTGGACGCGGAAGTAATGCTGGGGGTGCTCTCCAGGCAGGAATACGAGATCACCATGGATGAAAAAGATGCCGACGTCATCATCGTCAACACCTGCTCCTTCATCAAGGAAGCCAAGCAGGAAAGCATCGACGCCATCCTCGATCTGGCCGAGCGGAAGCATGACGGGCGCTGCCATACCCTGATCGTCTCCGGCTGCCTGCCGCAGCGCTATCAGGAAGAGCTGGCCAAGGAACTCCCGGAAGTTGACATCTTTATCGGCACCGGTGACTACCCCCGTATCGCCGAGATTCTGGCCGAGAAAAGCGGTGTGGAGGGGCAGCTTCGCTATGTGGGCGATCCCGATTTTATCTATGACGAAACGCTGCCGCGATTGAACTCTTCCCCCGCCTGGTTTTCGTACCTCAAAATCGGCGAAGGATGCTCCAACTGCTGTTCGTACTGCATCATCCCGACCCTGCGCGGGGCATACCGCTCGCGGCCGATCGATGCACTGGTGGCCGAAGCAGAGCGACTGGTCGCCCGGGGGGTCAAGGAGATCAACGTCATTTCCCAGGACATCACCCGCTACGGCAGCGATCTGGCTGACGGCAGCACACTGGAAACACTGGTACGGAGGCTGGCCGCCATTGACGGTTTGCGCTGGATACGGCTGCTCTACGCCTATCCGGACGGTATCACCGACAGCCTCATCGCCCTGATCCGCGATGAACCGAAGGTCTGCAAGTATCTGGACATTCCGATCCAGCACATCTCCGATCGGGTACTGCACGCCATGAAGCGCAGAAGCACGGAACAGCAGATTCGCGATCTGATCATCAAGCTGCGGGGTGAAATTCCCGGCATTGCCCTGCGCACATCGCTCATTGTGGGCTTTCCGGGGGAAACAGTCGAAGACTTTGCCACCCTGACGCATTTTGTCGAACAGACCCGTTTCGACCGCCTGGGGGTATTCTGCTATTCACGAGAAGAGGGGACCCCGGCGGCCGAGATGGCGGACCAGGTGTCGGAGCGCGTCAAGCGGGAGCGCTACCGCAAGCTGATGCGCACCCAGGCGCGGCTCTCCTTCCGCCATAACCGCACCCTGATCGGAACCACCGAGCAGGTTATTGTGGAGGGGTACAGCGAAGAGACCGAACTGCTGCTCAAGGGACGCTCCTCACGTCAGGCGCCCGACATCGACGGTCAGGTTTATATCACCTCAGGAACTGCCGACGTCGGCGATATTATCACCCTCAAGATCACCGACTCTTCCGATTATGACCTGATCGGCGAAATGGTGGAATAGCCAGCCCATGAAGCTCAATGCCAAACTGATCATCATCATGCTCTCCATGCTGATTCTGGCGATGCTGACCCTCTTCATCCTCAATCAGTTCGCCCAGACCGCCCTGGTGAACGAAATTCAGGAAAGCTCCCAGGAGATATCCAAAGCGATTCAGATGAGTATCGAGGATCTCACCTCCAATGCCGAGACCTCCCGTCTGACCGATTATCTGATCAAAGCCCGCGAAAAGGGTATCAACGAAATCAACATCATCAACACGGAGGGGGAGATTATCGACTCCTCCGACCCGGACAAAATCGGCAAAAAACGCGAGCTGAAGAAGCTGGAGAAGGGGGTTCACGCCGTACAGCGGCCGATCGGCGGCGCGGTACTTTCCCAGAAACCGTATGAAGTGGTCGTGCCGGTCATCGTCGGTGATGAACAGCTCGGGTATGTCCAGATCAACATGCTGCTGGACAATATTCGCGACATTCAGCGGGCCAATTTCATCCGCCGCCTGTTCGCAACCGGTATCGTTTTCACAGTCGGTATCGCCCTCACAATTTTCCTCGCCCGCCGCTACACAACCCCGATAAAAAACCTGGTGGGGGACTTCAAACGGATCTCGGCCGGCGACCTGTCGGTCACCATTCCGGTGGAAAGCACCGACGAAATCGGGGAGATGGCGGAAGGGTTCAACAACATGGTTGAAAAACTGCGGGAGCGGGAGGCGCTTGAAAAACGGCTCTACGAAGCCGAGCACCTGTCCCGGGTTGGACAGCTGGCATCCGGCATCGCCCATGAAATCCGCAATCCGCTTAATTACATCAGCCTGGCGATTGATCACCTCAAAACCGAGATGCTCCCCTGCTGCGGTGACAAATGTGCCGAACTGGAGGAACTGACGGACAAGATCAAGGAAGAGGTCCGCCGTGCAAACTACATGGTGGTAAACTTCATGAACTACGGCCGGCCGCTCAAACTGCGCCGGACGAAGGTTGTTTATCGGGAACTGCTGGGCAAGGTACTGCCGGTACTGGAAAGCCGCCTGACGGAGCAGCATATTGTCGTTGATCTCCGGATTCCGGCCGATCTGCCGCCACTCTGGATCGACGGCGAGCTGTTTCGAAACTGCATCCTCAATTTTGTCATGAACGCCTCACAGGCCATGCCGGACGGCGGCACGATCACCCTCGGAGCGACCGTGGAGCCGGAGCGGCTGAAGTTAACCTTCAGCGACCAGGGGAGCGGTATAACCCCCGACGATATTGGTAAGATTTTCCAGCCCTATTTTACGACCAAGGACGTGGGTATCGGCCTGGGGCTGGCAATTACCGAACGGATCATCAAGGAGCATGGCGGCGAGATAGAGGTCGGAAGCACCCCCGGTGCGGGCACGACCTTTACCGTTTCACTGCCGCTGCAACCGGAGGAAAGCTGAAACCATGGAAACCAACGGCAGCATACTGATAGTTGATGATGAAAAGGGACAGCGCGAGATTCTGAACCTGATCCTGAAAAAAGAGCACTACGATGTCGTTGACGTGCCCGGTGTGCGCGAAGCGCTGGAACAGCTGGAACAGCGCGAGTTCGACCTGATCATGACCGACCTGCAGATGCAGGGACAGAGTGGGCTTGACCTGCTGGAGAGGGTTCTGGCTGACGATCCACAGCAGTGCATCATCATGATGACCGCCCACGGCTCGGTGGATTCCGCCGTTGAAGCCATGCGCAAAGGTGCTTTCGATTATCTGGAAAAACCGCTGGAACGCGACAATCTGGTGCTCACCCTGCTGCGGGCTTTCGAGCGTATCAATCTGATGCGCGAAAACCGGGTCCTGCAGAAACGGGTCGAATCCATTGCAACGATCCCCAACATGCAGGGTGAACATCCCAAAATGAAGGAAGTTTTCCGGATTGTGGCCAAGATCGCCCCGTCAAACTCGACGGTTCTGATTGTGGGAGAATCGGGTACCGGCAAAGAGCTGATCGCCCGGGCCATCCACGAAGGGAGCCCCCGCCGGGGTAAACCCTTTATCGCCATCAACTGCGCCGCCATTCCGGACACCCTGATCGAAAGCGAACTGTTCGGCCACGAGAAGGGGAGCTTTACCGGTGCAAATGCCCGTGAAATAGGCATTTTTGAAGCGGCCAACGGCGGCACGGTTTTTCTTGATGAAATCGGCGAAATGAACGTGGCCATGCAGGCCAAACTGCTGCGGGCCATCCAGGAACGGGAGATCCGCCGGGTGGGCGGCAAGGTGAACATCGGGCTGGATGTGCGTCTGGTTTCTGCGACCAACAAGGAGCTTGAGCAGGAGATCAAAAAGGGGACGTTCCGTGAGGACCTGTTCTACCGCCTGAATGTTATCCGCGTCAATCTCCCCCCCCTGCGCGAGCGGGGGAGCGACATCAAGAGCCTGGCGGAATTCTTTCTGGATAAATACAGCAAGGCGGCCGGCATCACGATGGACGGCATCTCGAAACAGGCGCTGAAACTGCTGCTCAGCTACACCTGGCCCGGCAATGTGCGGCAGCTTGAATCGGTGATCGAGCGTTCCATCCTCATGGCCGAGAGCAACTATATCGAACCGGACGATCTTCCGGGCGAGATCACCGCCTGCGGGTCACTGGCCGGGGGGATTAATTTTGACCTGCCGCCGGAAGGGATCGATTTCGAGGCGCTGGAAAAGGGGCTGATCATCAAGGCGATGGAGCGGGCGGAAGGGGTCATCGGCAAAGCGGCCCCGCTCCTCGGCATGAGTTACAAGACACTGCAGTACCGTCTGGAGAAGTTCGAGATTGATCGCCCGGAAAAACGGGCACGGTAGGTTTTGAAACAGGAGTCACGTGCAAAAGTTTTAAAAACGTTCCATTCAGGTAAAAATTGATTCTCCGTTGCTCAGTTGCTCCGTGTTATTCGAACTGCCGTTGTCGGATTAAAACGGATACCCCAGCCCGACAAACACCGCCGGACCGTCCCTGCCGATCCCCAGGTCAACCCTGCCGACGATGTTCGGCCGGACAATGGCCCGAAAACCGATCCCCGGGTTAAACTCGAAGTTGGCACCGTTCGCCTTGTTCAGCGATTCCATCACCGCCCCCATATCAATAAACGGGGCCACTTCCCAATCAGCCGTCACACCGAACACCTCCCAACGGAAAAGACGGATGCGCTCTTCCAGATTGCAGAGCAGAAAGCTGTTGTCGATGAACCGGTTGCGGCCGTAGCCGCGCAGGGTGTTCTCCCCTCCGAGGATACTCTGTTCCAGAAACGGGACATCGTCACCGATGGTCTGGTTGTACATCAGGCGGAATACGCTGATAAACCTGCCGTTGCTGACCGGAATGAACCCCTTGGCTTCAACCTCGTAGTGCCGGTAATCGGCAGCCCCCCCCAACGCCTTCAGCGTCGGCTCGATGGTGATCCGGGTATACCCGCCGTAGGTCGGCGTATCCCGGCTGTCCAGTGTGCTGTAGGACAGCGAGACCCGCAGGGCATGGGTGCTAAAGCCGTTAATACCGGGGACATTCTGCTCACTGAATTTTGAGCCGATGAACGGAATCCCCTTCACCGCCCCCGCGCCGATGGCCACGTTACGAAGACGGTCCCCCACCGAAAGCTGGAGATGATGGCCGATATCAAAGCCGACCGAAACATTCGCACCGATCTCCCGGTCCGCGTAGTTGGTTTCCCGCTGCCGCAGCGTCCGGGCCTCAAACCCGAAAAACCGCGCCGAACCGTCAGAGAAACCGAACAGGAAGGCATTCAACTCCCGGTTCTGGCCCAGCAGCGAGGTATCCCGCAGCTTGACTTCATAATCCTCGTTGACCCTGGTGGACTTTGAAAGGTTGATCTCCCAGCTTTGCTCCGGGCTCGGATAAAACGCTCCGTACAGGGAAGTGGTTATACCGAACGAGTCATTGTGGTTTACCTGCGGGGCCAGCAGGGTTGTGACCTCATCCCGGCTGTTATGTATCAGGAATGCCGTCAGAGCGCCGCCCGTGATCCCTTCGTTCGGACTCGCAGCGATGACCGGAAGCGGAATTGTAACCACTTTAACGGTTTCACTGGCTGGCGTGTCGGTCAGAAATCGGGGCAGGTCCTCGCGGGGGATGAGGCTCGTGCAGCCAGCCAACAGCAGAATCGTGCAGAGCATGGCACAACCCTGCGAAATCGGGCGGAATGTCGGACAAATTTTCGGCATGGCTTTTTGTAGCACTGAGTACCGAGCAGTGTCAATTATCTTGCTGGACGGCCCGTTTTTGCGTAAGATTCACCGCCATCACCCAACTATTTCAACTTCCGGAGCAGACATCGTGAGTATTGCAGAAAAGGTCAAAAAGATTGCACAGGACGCCCGTCAGGCATCACTGGTCATGGCCCGTCTTTCATCAGCGGTTAAGAACACCATGCTGCTGCACATGGCCGAAGCCCTTGAAAAAGCGGCACCGGAGCTGATTGCCGCGAACAGGAACGACCTGGATACCGGGCGGCAGAAGGGGCTTTCTTCCGCCATGCTGGACCGGCTGATGCTGGATGAAGCGCGCATCCGGGGAATTGGCAGCGCCCTGCGCGAGGTTGCCGCCCTCCCCGATCCCGTTGGCGAAGTGACCGGAATGTGGAAGCGCCCCAACGAGCTGATGGTCGGCAAAATGCGCATCCCGCTCGGCACCATCGGAATCATCTACGAATCGCGGCCGAACGTCACCGCCGATGCCGCCGCCCTCTGCCTCAAGGCGGGCAACGCCGTGGTACTGCGGGGGGGCTCGGAAGCGATCAATTCAAACCTGGCCATCGCCGGAGTTCTGCAGGGGGTTCTGCAAAACATGAATCTTCCCGCCGCAGCGCTGTCCCTGATTCCATTCACCGAACGGGAAGGGGTGCTGGAGATGCTGAAACAGGTGGAATCCATTGACCTGATCATCCCGCGCGGCGGTGAGAGCCTGATCCGGTTCGTCGTCGAGAATTCGCGTATTCCGGTCATCAAACATTACAAAGGGGTCTGCCACATCTTTGTTGATCAGTCGGCTGATTTTGACAAGGCGGAGCAGATTATCATCAACAGCAAAACCCAGCGTCCCGGCGTCTGCAATGCGTTGGAAACCCTGCTGATTCACCGTGATGTGGCCGCCACGTTCATTCCGCGCATTGCCGCCGCCCTGGCCGGACGGGGTGTGGAGCTGCGCGGTGATGCCGAGTTCTGCCGCCTCGCACCGGCCGCTCTGCCGGCCACGGAAGAAGATTGGCATGCCGAATATCTGGAGCTGATCCTGGCCTGTCGCGTTGTGGATGATATCGATGCCGCCATCGACCACATCAACCGCTACTGTTCGCTGCACACCGAATCGATCATCACCAGTGACTACGGCCGCGCCCAGCGTTTTATCCGCGAAGTCAACTCATCATGCGTCATGGTCAACGCCTCCACCCGGTTCGCCGACGGCGGCCAACTCGGTCTGGGAGCCGAAATCGGCATATCCACCACCAAGCTCCACTCCTTCGGTCCCATGGGGCTGGTGGACCTGACCACCACCAAATTCATCGTGTATGGCGACGGGCAGGTACGGGAATAAATTCAGGATCACTGCAAATACAACGCGCCCCGTCGGAGGTATCCCGGCGGGGCGCGTTTATTGATTCTTCGTGAAGATCTTCTTTACTGGACTTTAGAGTTACAGCGCCACCTTTCCGCCGTAAAGGCGGGTCGTGTGGCGGTTATTTGATTGTCAAACCAAC
>CAIOXL010000097.1 GCA_903862245.1 uncultured Geobacteraceae bacterium
GACAGCTGCACCATACACTGATTCCACTGTCCGTCCGAACTCCCGTTCAAAACAGGTCCGGCTGACCCCTGCCGCCAGACGCAGTCCCAGATACATATATTCTGCCATGGCGTCATCCTCCGTCAGCCGCAGTTTGTCACACCGCGTCAGAACGCCGGATACCACCATGCGCCGGTACTCCTCAAGGGTGTCGGGATTGCTGAAACGCACGCCATGCCGATCCCGAATAAACGAGTGCGCCGCAACCCCCAGCCCCAGGTAGCCGTCGCGCTGCCAATAGCCGCAGTTATGGCGGGAGTGCTTGCCGGTCCGGGCATAGTTGGCAATTTCGTAATGATCAAAACCGGCCCCGGTCAGCAACTCGTCCGCCAGCTCAAACATATCCGCTCCACGGTCCTCATCTGCCAGAAGCGGGCTGTCGGGAGGGTAGCTGCGGGCAAAGTGGGTCCCCTCTTCAATGGTCAGGCCGTAGATGGAGATGTGTTCGGGGGACAGGCTGACCGCCTGGAGCAGTTCGGCACGCCACTGGTCAAGGCTCTGTCCCGGCAGGGCGTGAATCAGGTCGATGCTGATAGTGTCAAATCCGGCTGAGCGGGCATTTAGAAACGCCTGCCGGGCCTCCTCCGTCGAATGCACCCGCCCCAGTTGTGCCAGATACCGATCATCAAACGATTGAATCCCCAGGGAAATCCGGTTGATCCCGGCGGCGCGAAACGTCCTTAGGGTCTCCTTGGTTACTGTCCCCGGATTTGCTTCAAGGGTTATCTCCGCATCGGCCTGAATACCGACCTGGGCGGCAATACCCTCGAGCAGTCTGGCAATTTGCTCCGGCTGCAGCAGCGACGGGGTGCCGCCGCCGAAATAGATCGACGCGAGCGGCCCGCCGGCCGGCGGGTAAAGCTGCAGCTCCTGCAGGAGGAGCTCCGGGTACTCCGCAAGCTCGCCCATCATCGGACTGGCGGAGACGAAAGCACAGTAATGGCATTTTTGTACACAGAACGGCACATGAATGTAGAGACGATTGAACATAACTGCTCCGGCTGTATTGAGATGTCAGTGTGCCACGAAGTGATATGACGGCTTCAGGGTAGCATATGTGATCATAAAAACCTACTGGTGCGCTGTGCTTCCCGATGGCCCTCTCATCCGGCCTGTTGGCCATCGCACATTTCCGACGGGGGCGTGTAAAATGTGAATATTTGTGAGAAATTGTGAATGGCGCGTATATTTTTTATTCCATATGATGAACTCATCAAACTGTATCAGATCAAGATATTTTCAGCATGAAGGAGTTTCTATGAAAAAGGTTTCTTTCAAAAGCGGTATCATCGGTTGCAGCTGTCTGTTGGTTATCAACGTACTCCTGTCGTTCGGCTTTGCCCTGTCGGCCACTGCCGCCGTAACGCCACAGGTAGCGGCGGGTGATTATCACACCATTGAGCTGAAAAGCGACGGCACGGTGGTTGCCTGGGGAGATAATGGTTACGGCCAACTGGGTGACGGCAGCACCACCAGACGATTGGCTCCCACCCCGGTGCCGGGGTTGAACGGGGTAACGGCTATTGCGGTCGGTTGGCATCACACCGTAGCGCTGATGAGCGACGGCACGGTGGTCGCCTGGGGAAATAACGGTTACGGCCAGCTTGGTGATAACAGCACCACCTCCAGCTTAACCCCCACCCCGGTGCCGGGGCTGAGCGGAGTAACAGCCATTGCAGCGGGTGGCAGACACACCGTAGCACTGAAGAGCGACGGCACGGCGGTTGCCTGGGGATATAACGGTTACGGCCAATTGGGTGACGGCGGCTCAACAAGCCGGCGGACTCCCGCTCCGGTGCCGGAGCTGAGCGGGGTAGCGGCTATTGCGGGGGGTGGTGACCACACCGTAGCGCTGAAGAACGACGGTACAGTGATTGCCTGGGGAAACAACGATTACGGCCAGCTTGGTGACGGCAGCGCCTTCAGGCGGCGGGTTCCCACCAGGGTGCCGGGACTGAGCGGAGTAACAGCCATTGCAGCGGGTGGGTACCACACCGTGGCGCTGAAGAGCGACGGCACGCTGGTTGCCTGGGGAGATAACGGTGAAGGCCAGATCGGCGACGGCAATACCACTACCTTCAGCAGGCTCACACCAACCCCGGTGGCGGGGAAACTGCGGGGAGTAACGGCTATCGCGGCGGGTGGGGCTCACACCGTAGCACTGAAGAGTGACGGCTCGGTGGTGGCCTGGGGACGTAACGGTGTCGGCCAGCTTGGTGACGGCAGCACCACAAACCGGCGTGATCCTATTTCGGTACCGGGCCTGAGCGGGGTGACGGCCATTGCAGCGGGTGGGTACCATACCGCAGCGCTGAAAAATGACGGCACGACGGTTGCCTGGGGAGATTACTCTTACGGCCTGCGGAATGACGGCAGCAGCATCAGGTGTCTGGCCCCAGCCCCGGTTGTCGTTGCAGAAAAGCCGGTTAATGCATCCTCTTCACTGTCTGCTCGCTTACAGTAGGAAGTTATATTCATTGTACACTGCCGCTCATCCGTGTGATTGAGCTCTGTCGGAAATCCCCCCCAGCCCCCCTTTCGTAAAGGGGGGTGCATATTAAAACTAAGGGCAAAAAAAATCCCCCTGAAACCTCCGCTAGTAAAGAGGCTTCAGGGGGATTTTTCTTTTGGATTTCGGCTGGGGAACACACCATCCAACCTGCTATTTGCTGCCCAGTCCGGCGAGGTTGAAATTTACCGTGTAGGACTGATTTCCGGGGCGCTGGTGAACGGCGAGGTTTACGCTCCAGCATTGGTGGCGGTATTCGGCGGCATACACCGATTCGAGAAAGGTGCTGTTGTCGAACGAATAGCGGGCGGTGTAGGAAAGGGAGAGCGGTTTAACCAGTTTGGTCGAGAAACGCCCTTCCAGATATTCCACTTCGTTGCGGGCCATCTGGTAACCGGCGCCGATGGAGTTCCCCTGCCGGTCATCGGCTTCTATCCCCGCCACGGCTGTGGACAGGTGGTGCTCGTAGGGGCTGTAGCGCGCATCAAAAGTCACCTTCATCTGCCTGGTCAGCCAGGTGTCCGACTCCAGTATCAGGTCGCTCCAGGGACGCTGACTGTCCACCAGGGTCAACAGGTCCCGCCGCCCCCCCTCGATGGCATAATCCGCACTCAGTTTGATTCGGGAAATATCACGGTATTCCGTTGTCTCTCCCGAGACAAATTTGCCGTTCATCAGACTGGTGACAGACAGGGACACCAAGTTGCGCCCGATGATGCGGTCTGTGTAGTCGTAGGACGGCAGCCGCCCCTGGTCCCGGTCCGGTACGAAACCGTAACGCAGTTCCGGTATGATCTCATGCCTGATTTTTTTGACCGTCAGTGCTGGCATGTCGTAGATGCGGGTCAGCGAGGTCGTCAGCCGTGCGCCCGCTTCCGGCAGGAGGTCACCGTCACTGGCATGGGTGACGCTGCTGTCCCGCCTGTCCGTGGCGTACCCCCTGAGATGAGCTCCCGCGTATAGTGTGGTCTGCACATACTTGTTCCGGAACGGAAGCAGGGTGACCCGGGGGAAGAGGTAGAGCCGCTGACCGCTGGGAGCGGCATCGCGGTAAAGGTTGTCAACGGTGCTGTCCAGATCAACATAGAGCGGGACGGAGAGGATGGAGTGCCGCACTGCTGCTGCACCGAGTGACGGGAGCGTCTGAACCGTGGCGCGGTTATCAGTCGCATACAGATCTTCGGTCCGCCGCAGATAGGCGTTCACCGCATAGGTATCCCCTGTTTTCAGGGCGTTGACGGTTATGTCGCCGGATTGGCGGTTGTAATCGCCAGCCTTTTCGCCGAAATCTTTGAAAAAGCTCCGGTCACCGGTGGCGGTGACGGACATGCGCAGGTTTGCGTCCGGTGCAAAAATTTCCTTGTGCTCTTGGGACAGCTGCCAGCGCCACCGGTTCTCCACCTGATCGTAGATGGAGTAGGCCCCGATGTGTCCTTCGCTGGTGCGGTTGCGGATGTAGCGGTAGTCGATGCCGGTTCCGACGCCGCGCCGTGTCATGATGTCCAGATCCAGCTGGAGATCCTGGCTGGGGGAGATCACCCAGTAGACCGGAATATCCAGCTGTGCTCCCTTGTCGTTCGAGTAGCCGACGCGGGGGAAAAGGAGCCCGGAGCGTTTTTCCATCACCATGGGGAACGCGATCCAGGGGAGATAGAGCACCGGAGTGTTGTTGATGTAGAAAATGACATGACGCCCGGTGGCATAGCCGAGCAGGTTGACTTTGAGCTCTTCTACCCCGAATTTCCAGCTCGGGTCCGGCATGGTGCAGGTTGTCAGCTCCGTGGTTGTGGCGCTGAATTCGGTTTCGCTGACCCTGACCAGCTTATGGGCGGAGACGGTCATGCCGGACTCCGGCATCGTAAGCTGTGTCGTGTCCATTTCCGCCCTGCCGGTATCCATGTCCAGGGCAAGGGTCTCGCCTTTCAGGACGCTCCCCTCTTTTGTCAGAGTCACTGACCCGGTAGCGTGGAGCATGTGGGCAGCGGTGGCGTACCTGACGCGGTCGGCTGTCAGGGTCAGCCCCTGCCAGAGAACGACCACATTTCCTTCTGCGGAATAGACGCCGTCGGAGTTGTTCTGGTTCATGCGGTCGGCATTGATATGGATGTTGTCATCGGCAACGGCGGCCATGGTGGCGGCTCCTGCACCGGACGGCAGGCAGCAGCAGAGGAGGCAGCATATGAGGAGATAGTGGAAGCGTATCATCGTAAAGGGTCAGCCCCTGATTCCGGTATAATTGGTCTGTTCAAGCCAGGCCTTGACTTCACCAACAACAAAGAGCGAGCCGCAGACCAGGATAAGGTCGTCTTCGGCCGCATGGCTGCGGGCCCGGGAGATCCCTTCCGCTACGGAGCCGCAGGGGTGTGATGCAACCCCCTGTGTCTGGAAAAAATGAGAGAGGTCTTCAGCGTTCATGGCCCGTTCAACAGCGGGAGTAACGGTGTAAATGGCGTCAGCCAACGGTACCAGCGGGGCATATATCAGGTCAATGTCCTTGTCGTCGCAGACGCCGGTCACCAGCAGCAGCCGTGCATAGGAATATTCCTGCAGCGCTTCCGCCAATGCGGCTGCGCCGGCGGGATTATGCGCTCCGTCCAGCAGCAGCGGCGGGGAGCCGGGCACCAGTTCCATTCGCCCCGGCCAGTATGCACCGGCGATGCCCTCTCTGAACGCTGCGGGGGGGATGGCCAGGCCGTCGGCGGCAAGCAGTTCAGCCGCTGCAAGAGCGATAGCCGCGTTGCCCGATTGATACTGCCCGGTTATGCCGGGGCGCAGGCCGGTCAGGGTCCGGTGCAGGCCCCGGTAATCGAGGCCGCCGTCCCGGTTCCAGGCGACAGAAAAATCGGTGCCCGATGTCCTCAGGGGGCATTGTCCGGCACGGCATGCAGCTTCTATGGCCCGGCGCGCCGCATCGGACTGTCCGGCGCTGATGACCGGCGTGCCCGGTTTGATAATTCCGGCCTTTTCTTCGGCAATCGCTTCGACCGTTGCACCGAGATACCCGGTGTGGTCGAGGGCAATCGGGGTGATAATGGTCAGCTCGCCGTCAAAAGCGGCCGTCGCATCGGAGCGCCCCCCCATTCCGGCCTCCATGACAGCGAAAGCGACCCGCTCGGCGCTGAACACGTAGGCTGCCAGAGCGGTTGTTATCTCAAAAAAGGTCGCTTCTTCCGGAGCTTCCTGCAGTACGGTTTCCAGGCAGTCCGCCAGTTTTTCGGCGGGGAATTCCGCACCGTTTATTCTGAAACGTTCGGTGAAGCGCACCAGATGGGGGGAGCTGAACTGGGCGACCGAGTGTCCTGCGGAGAGGAGGATGGAGGAAAGAAAGGCCGATGAGGAACCTTTACCGTTTGTGCCGACGACATGGATGGTGCGGAACTGTTTTTCGGGGGTACCCAGACGTCTGAGCAGCTCGCCGACCCGGTCGACGCCTGGCCGTATGCCAAAGCGTCGACGGGCGTAAAGCTTTTCCAGCACATCTTCCAGAGGCATGTCAGGCGGCGGGACGGTGCAGCATCTTCAGTATTGAAGCGAGTGTGGCGCGCATTTCAGTACGGGGCACGATCGCATCGATCATGCCATGATCCAGCAGGTATTCCGCCCGCTGAAATCCTTCCGGAAGTTTCTGGCGGATTGTCTGCTCGATGACGCGCGGGCCGGCAAAGCCGATCAGTGCCTTCGGTTCGGCAATGTTGACATCGCCCAGCATGGCAAAGCTGGCGGTAACGCCCCCGGTTGTCGGATCGGTGAGGAGCGACACAAACGGGATTCCCGCTCTTTTCAGTTTTGCCAGGGCGGCAGATGTTTTGGCCATCTGCATCAGGGAGAGAATACTTTCCTGCATACGGGCTCCGCCGGAAGCGGAGATGATGATCACCGGCTGGCACTTCTCCAGGCCGCGCTCGATGGAGCGGGTGATTTTTTCACCGACGACGCTCCCCATACTCCCCCCCATGAAGGAGAAATCAAAGCAGGAAACCTGCACCGGGAGCTCTTCGATAGCCCCTTCGACACAGATTACCGCATCTTTTGAGCCCCCCTTGGCGAGTGCCGTGTCGATGCGTTCCTGATAGCTTTTGGCATCCTTGAACTGGAGAAAATCCACCGAGGTCACATCGGCGTCGAATTCCTGCCAGACTCCGCCGTCCAGCAGTGCTTCAAGGCGCTTGCGTGCAGAAATACGATAGTGGTAGCCGCATTTGGGGCAGACCTGCAGGTTGGCTTCGATATCCTTGCTTAATAACGTTTCCGAGCAGCCGGGACATTTGATCCACATACCGTCAGGAAACGTAACTTTATTGCCGCCCGACTTTTCTATGCCGACTCTTTCCTTGGTAAACCAGCTCATGGGTAACCTCGCGTCTTTCGTAATCCTAAAATAGTTAAGTGCAAATAAAAACGCTAGGTAGCAGAATCAGATTCCGCTGTCAAGCATCCAGCTAGTTTCCGTCCGGAAAGGGTGCTTTTTCCCCCTCGCGGCGTCAATCTGCGGTCTTACGTGTGCGGCGTACCGATGTACGCCTCCGTGTAAGCCCTTGATTTCCTTGCCAGGAGAAAAAATCCCCGCTTTCCGCTCCGGAAACCAGCAGTTGCTCATCCGGAGTTTCCGGATGGCATCCAGCTATCTGAGGGCATCTTTCAGCTGTGTGACATAGCGGCGCAACTGCTGCTGCAGCTCTTCTCCGTTATACTGTTCGAACAGTTTGACGATGGCGCTGCCGACGACGACGCCATCCGCCAGAGCCCCTACCTGGGCGGCCTGGGAGGGGGTGGAAATGCCGAAGCCGGCCATTACCGGGAGCGAAACCGCCTGTTTCACCCGGGCCAGCTCCTCTGCCAGCGTGGCTGAAACGGAGGTTCGGGCACCGGTTACTCCGGTAACGGTAACATAATAGACAAAACCGCTGCCAAGCCGGTTTACGGTTGCCATGCGCGCAGCATCCGAGGTCGGCGTCAGCAGAAAAATCACGTCCAGACCGTAGCGCCTGGCCGGGATGGTCAGCTCACGGGATTCCTCCGGCGGCATGTCCACCAGCAGAACTCCGTCCACTCCGGCTTCGACCGCGTCCCGGCAGAAGTTTTCGTATCCGTAGGCATGGACCGGATTAAGATACCCCATCAGGATAATCGGAATCCGGGAGCTGACGCGCACTCGTTTCACCACCTCCAGAATACCGTGGAGCGTTGTTCCGGAAGCAAGGGCCCGTTCCGAGGAAAGCTGAATCGTCGGCCCGTCTGCCATGGGGTCAGAAAAGGGGACGCCAAGCTCGATAACGTCTGCTCCGGCAGCCTCCAACAGATGGATGGCCTCCTCGGTCGCGGTCAGGTCCGGGTCACCGGCGGTGATGAACGTTACCAGTGCTGTGGCCTGTTCTTTTTGCAGCGTAGTAAAGCGTGTCGCAAGTCTGCTCATGGTTGTTGTCACTCCGCCGGTTATATCGTGAAACCGGTCATCTCCTTCTCCAGCAGGTCAATCTGGGTCGTCAGGTCGGCCACTGCGGTGTTCATGGCCTGTGTCGCCTGACTGCCGACAACGGTTGCCCCCTCTATGTTACCCACCGCCCTTGAAATCAGCGCGCTGCTGTCCACCTGCAGCCGGCATGCTTCACGGATCCGCTCTACCATGGCGGTCACATTTTCCGCCGATCGGGCGATCAGATTACTTGCTTTGCTCTGCTCACGGGTTGAGGTGCGTACATGTATAGTGAGATCCTTCATCCGTTCCACCGCAGCTGAAATCACATCCGTCCCCCGGGAATGGGTACGTGCGGATGCGGCGATGGTGCCGACCATATCTTCCATCCGTTTCATCGCTTCGCGGATATTCTGGCTGCCGCGCGCCTGTTCAACAGTGGCTTTGGCGATTTCGCCCACCTGCATACTGGCCCGCTGCACTCCGGCAACAATTTTTTCCAGGGCGAATCCTGACCGCTGGGACAGTTGTTCGCCTGCGGCAATGCTTTTCTCGGCCCGGGTGATGGCGGCCACCGCCCGCCGGGTCTCTTCCTGAACGGCCATGATTACCGCTGCAATTTCCCGGGTGGAGCTGCTGGTGCGCTCGGCCAGGTCCCGGATTTCGTCAGCTACAACCGCAAACCCTTTGCCGTGCTCACCGGCCTGAGCCGCGATGATGGCGGCATTAAGCGCCAGGAGGTTGGTCTGCTCCGCGACTTCGTCAATAACGGACAGGATGGCCCCGATATCATTTACCCGGAGTGAGAGCGTTTCAATAACTTCGGATGTTGTCTGCGAAGATGCTCTGATCGCCTGCATTCCGGCTATCGATTCGAGTACGGCGTTTTTACCGGTTTCAGCGTCGCTTCTGACTGTTTCAGAAATTGAGGCTGAATCCAGCGCATTTTTTTCCACCTGTTTGATGGTTGCATCCATCTCGGCGATCGAAGTGGCGGTGGTGGTCGAAACGTCCAGCAGGGTAACGATGCTTGAGTCGATCTCCTTGATTGAAACGGTCATATCCGCGATGGAATCGCTGACATCATCGACCGCATCCCCCAGTTTTTCGGCATTCATGGCAAGCTCTTCAATCGTTGCCGCCATCTCCAGAGATGAGGAAGATGTTTCCGTGGCGGACGCAGAGAGGGTGTCAATCCCCCGGTATACGTCATGTACGGATTCGTTGATCCGTGCAACCGCCTGAGAGGATTCCAGTACCGACTGCACCTGTGTTTGTGCAGCGTTTGCCGCCTGAGCTGCCGCTTTTTCGAGATTCTTGTCGATGGCGATGAGTTCCCCGGAAGCGGAGCCGATGCGCGAAACGACACTGTGGAGGTTATTCGCCATGATGTTCATGGCATGGGCCAGATCCCCGGCCTCACCCCCTCCCTGCACGTCAAGGCGGGCGTCCAGCCTGCCGCCGGCCAGTGCCCGGGCAAAATTGACACAGCTTCTGAGCGGTCTGGTGACCGAGGTTGTGATGATGAATGAAAACAGGGCGATCAGGGCAATAACGACGGCGGTGACAATGACAGAAACGGCTGTTTTTGCCTGTATGTTTGACGTCGCCTGCTGTTCGGTTGCGCTGACATCAAGGCGGATACGGTCCACCATCTGTGTCACGGCGTTGCTGAAAATGGCAAAACGCTCCGCCTGGATTCCGGTTGCGAGCTGGATGGCCCTGGAGCGGTCACCCCGGGAAGCGGCCGGCAGCACGTCGTCCAGCAGTGTGCGCCGGTATTCCTTCCAGACCGTTTCAGCTTTGTCCACTGTTGTGCGTTCGGCAGGCGTGGTAACCGATTCAAGGACTATTCCGAAGTTGAGCTCGATGTCATTGGTGAGGTTTTTTATCGCGGTGATGTTCTTTTCAGTTGCAACGGGGGCCGATGCAACAATGAAATGCTGCGTTTCGCTGTTAATCTGAAAAAGGTCTGATTTCAGCAGGGCGATGCTCTCAAGAGCGTCCTTGTCTTTTTGAATTGTGCGGTAGGCTGCACCGCCGATGCGGACTTCATTCATCATGAAGAGGCTGGTTACGCCAACAACCAGTATGCCGGCACATGCCGAGAGGGTCAGCAGTGCCATCTTGGTGCGGAGGGTGAGTCCGGTCGAACTATGGGAAGACGTCCCTCTCTCCACTAAAATCCCCTTAAATTACAGATAAAACGAATAAAAAAAGCCGCCAGACTATAGCAGAGCGGCGGCTTTCTTATCAAGAAAAAACACCTGCAGCAGAGGCGCAGGGGAGCTGGCTTAACGGATCCGTGAGGCCGTGTCCAGCATGGCCAGTTTGTCATTTTGCACGCTAAGTTCCGCCAGCATCTCCTGGCGGATGACCCGGACCTTTTTAATGTATGCATTTGCCTGGGGCCCCTGTCCGCAATAGAACTTTTTAGCGCGTTCAAGGTTGCCCTGGGCCATTTCCAGCTTGCTGTAAAGTTCGCAGACGGCAGCTTCAGCACATTTGCCGTCGTCGTTCATATCAAGCGGTGAATAGCCGTGACTTTTTGCCCGGACCGGCATCAGCTGCCAGACGCCACGGGCTCCCCGTTCCGAGGTTGCTCGGGAGGAAAGATGGTGGCCTCCGGTTTCGGCAAGGGCAATCTCTGCCAGATCAAAAGGCATGAAGACAGTGCCGGCAGTCTTTTCAAAGCAGATTACCGCAAGTTTATGTGCACGTTCCGGTGACGTTCTGCGGGAAAAGGCCGCTTCGATAACCGCCTGCTGTTTTTTTCGCTGGATGAGGGAGATGTTGCTGCTGTCAAGGATGGACGGTTCGGTGGCCAGAGACGAGGCAGATTGGAATCCTGCCGGCTTGAACGGGGCATTTTCACATGCTGTCAGTAACAGCATGCACGTCAGATAGATAAGTTTTTTTCGCATAATAATAGAGTAGGGAAGTTGTATCGGCTTTGCCGGAGCGGCGTCGTTGCCCACAACGTTCGAGGGCGTATCTCCGGCGGGGTACTCCTTTCTGAGGTATTTTGCCCCTGAAACGCCAAAATCCCGGTGTGCGGGACTTTGGTGGATCGAACAAGTGGCGCTAAAATACAGAGTTAATTGGCAACTGTCAACTTAATTTCTTATTTACTCAATAATATTAAAAGGTTACTGCTGATTATTCCCGTCTGCCAGCTCTCTGAGTGTCACTCCGGTCAGCACATCGCGTACCTGCCCCTGAACCCGCTTCCATACCGGATGGACATTACAGAAGGCAGAACGGTCGCAGTCCTGGGGGGCGCAGACGCACCGGTTCGGAATGATCGGCCCTTCAACCGCTTCAACAACCTCCAGCAGTGTAATAAGTTCAGGGGCACGGCCGAGTAAGAAGCCGCCGCCGGTTCCCCGGAACGACCTGACCAGGCCAATTTTACTGAACTGCTGGAAGATCTTGGCAAGAAACGTGGGGGGGACATCAACTGCGGCGGCGATGTCACTCAGCAGGCAGACCTTGTCAAGCGGTTTTCCCGCCAGATATACGATGCCCCTGATTGCATATTCACCTTTTCGAGTCAGCTCCATCATAAAAAACCCCTAAAAAGACATTATGTATCCTTTTAGGGGTTTTAACTGAGGTTGTCAACTGATTTGTTAAGCTGTTTTATGCCGGCTGACCCGGGAGTGTGTCCTCGATCGAAACTTTCTTTTTCCCGAAGAAGAACGCTACCCAGATGCTGATTTCATACATAAGGTAGAGCGGAATCATAATGACAAACATGGTTATCAGGTCGGCATGAAAGGCGGATATGATCGAACTGGCCAGCAGGGCGTATTTCCGTTTCGGCGCCAGGAACTGGTAGCTCACGATGCCGAACCGGGCCAGGAGCAGAGTCAATACCGGCAACTCGAATATCAGGCCGAACAGCAGGATCAGCCGCAGGCAGAAATTCACATAAGCGCTGATGTTGAACCAGCTTTGCAGCCCTTCAGCCTCGTATGACAGGGAAAAGTTGATGATTACCGGCCAGATAATGACCAGAAAAAACATGGCGCCAACGCAGAATGTCACTGAGGATGCCGTGACAAACGGCACCACCATCCGTCGCTCGCGCCGGGTCAGCCCGGGTGCGATAAACAGCCAGACCTGATAGAAAACGATCGGCAGAACCACGACGAAGCCGGCCAGCATGGAAATCTTGCACTGGATGAAAAACGGTTCCAGGGGCGCGCTGTAGTTGAGGGGGCGCTTCTTCTCGGGAGTGTTGATTTCCTGGTCAAGTTTGTAGCGGGTGTACATCGCGGGGGCGAGCTCTTTGACTTTAAGGTAGGCGCTTTTCTTGATCTCGGTCAGATAGGTCTTGCCGGACAACGGCTTTTCAATAAAGGCAAGAAGATCGCTGGAATAATTCCAGGCGACCCCCATGCCGATCACCACAGAGATAACAATAACGACCAGCCGCTTGCGCAGTTCAACAAGATGTTCAATAAAGGGGACTACTCTTTCTTCGCTCATGCCTTCTTCCTACCATAGTGCCCTATCGGCTTGCAACCGGAATTAGATTTATTTACGTTTTTTGCCCCCCCATTTACCTTTGCCAGCTTTGCCAGCTCGGCCGGTTTTGTCGCCCATGCTGCCCCGGGAGCGGGAATCTGCCTGCGGCGTCACTCCGGTCAGCCGTTTGCCCCGGAGCGGAATTTTCGGATATTCCTCTCCTCCGACACTGGCGGCGGTCCGGGATACTGAGCCTACTGTGGTGTGCGCCGCCAGGACAAACTCGATGCGCCGCGTACCGGGTGAAACGGAAACCACCGTTACCCGTGCGGCATCGCCGATCCGGAAGACCGTACCGCTGCGACGCCCGATCAACGAATGCTGCTTTTCGGCATAACTGTACAGATCATCGCTCAGGGTGGACAGATGCACCAACCCCTCGACGAACAGCTCTTCAAGCTCCACAAAGAAGCCGAAATTGGTCACCCCGGTGATGTAGCCGTCGAACTGCTCGCCAACGTGCTGCTGCATGTACTGGAGCTTCTTCATGTCCACCACGTCCCGCTCGGCCTCCATGGCGACCCGTTCCCGTTTGCTGGTATGCTCGGCAACCTCCTCCAGTCGTTCGGTGGCAATGGCAAGCTGCCGCGAGGCACGTTTTCCGCCGTCACCCTGAGGGGAGGTGGCGGGAAGGGAAGAGAGAAGGAGCGCTGCCTTTAATATCCGGTGCACCACCAGATCCGGATAACGCCGGATCGGGGAGGTGAAATGGCAGTAGCAGTCTGAAGCCAGCCCGAAGTGGCCGACGTTGTCGGCGGCGTAGCGGGCCTGTTTCATACAGCGGAGCAGGGCGTAGTTGACCATGCGCTCCTCGGGGCGGCCATCTGCCTGGGCCAGCAGACGCTGCAGCTCGGAAGGTCTGACCTTGTCGTCAACCAGGCTGAATTCGTAGCCGAAGCCGTGCACAAACTCCTGAAACGTCCGCAGTTTGACCGGGTCAGGATTCTCATGGACACGGTACAGAAACGGTATGCCCCGGGCGGTGATGTGACGCGAGACCGCCTCGTTGGCGGCCAGCATGAACTCTTCGATCAACTGGTGGGCCAGGTTTCGTTCGGCACGGATAATACCTTCGGTCAGGCCGGTCAGGCCGATGATGATTTCCGGCTCCGGAAGGTCGAAATCAATGCTGCCCCGTTTTTTGCGCATGGCCATGAGAATCAACGCCAGCTCCTTCATCTCCCGCAGCATCGGAGAGACCGGACGGTACTTGTCGGCCAGTTCGGCATCCTCATCAACGATGATCTGCTTGACGATGGTGTAGGTAAGGCGCGCAGTGCTTTTGATGACGCTGGGATAAAAGGATGACTCCTGCATGGTGCCGTTCCGGTCAAAGAGCATTTCGGCGGTCATGGTCAGGCGATCCAGATGCGGGTTGAGCGAACAGATGCCGTTGGAGAGGCGCTCCGGCAGCATCGGGATGCAGCGGTCCGGGAAGTAGACGGATGTTCCACGCAGATACGCTTCCCGGTCGAGGGGGCTGTCCTTTTTCACGTAGTGCGACACATCGGCAATGGAGACCCAGAGCCGGAACCTGTCCCCTTCGCGGCGCAGGGAAACGGCATCATCAAAGTCGCGGGCCGTTTCGCCGTCGATGGTTACGGTCGGCATGGTACGGAGGTCTATCCGATCTTTGAGATCCGCCAGCGAAACCGTTTCGGAAATCCCTTCGGCTTCAGCCAGCGCGTCCGGGGCAAACAGGTGCGGCAGGTCGAAGCGGCGAATGACCGACTGGACCTCCACATCCGGATCATCGGGCCAGCCCAGAACCTCCACCACTTTCCCCTCGGCAGGGCGGCCGCCGACCGGGTACGAGGTCAATTCAGCCACAACCTGATGGCCGTCCTCCGCAGCACCCCTCCCGGTGACCGGAATCGATACCACCAGATTAAGGCGCTGGTCATCGGTGATAACAACCGCGCCGCGCCGGGTCTCCTCATAGCGGCCGACGACCCGGGTCGTGGCGCGTTCGAGCACGGTCAGAACCCGCCCGTCGAGTTTGCTCCCCCCCATGCGGCTCGGCGAGGAACTGGCCTCCACCAGATCACCATGCAGGGCGCTTTTCAGGAATTTTGACGGAATGAATATGTCTTCCCCTCCGGCATCGGGGGTCACAAAACCATAGCCGTCCCGGTGTACCGAAATGCGGCCCCGGGTGGATTTCATCTTACCCGGCAGAGAGTAGCTGTTTCCCTTCAGCCGAACCAGTTCGCCGTCTTCGCTCATGTCGTCCAGCATGTTTTTCAGCTCCCGCTTGGCATGGCGGCCGCCGAACTCATGCAGCAGGAGTGTGAACTGGACCACCCCTTCATGTCGTTTGAAAAAATCCAGAATATTTTTTTTGCTGACGTTCATCGGTGAACTCCCTGATGCGACCCTTGGTATCATGGCTAGGTATAGTGTTAGGGGTAACTTCCCGCAAAGTCAACCCTGATTTATCCCTGAGGGGGGAGCACGGTTGCGCGCTCTGCGTAATTACGGTATAGTGCGAAAAAACGAATCCTGAAAGGAATATACCATGAAAATATACCTTCTTACCCTGCTCGCCGCTGTCACGCTGGTCATGTCCGGAGGGGCTGCCCTGGCGGAACAGGCGCCGGGTCATACGGAGGGTCACCAGCATGGTGGCGTCATGGGTGCCGCATCACCCCACGCCGATGTCAAAATGCACCAGGCCTGCCCGCACTGCGGCATGGACCGGGAAAAATTTGCCCATTCACGCATGCTGATTACCTACGCGGACGGTTCCTCTGCGGGAGTTTGCAGCCTCCACTGCGCGGCTACTGAGCTGAAAGCTGCCAAAGGTAAAGCGGTCAAAGCCGTTGAGGTCGCTGATCTGAATTCCAAAAAACTGATCGATGCCGAAAAGGCTGTCTGGGTGATCGGGGGAAGCCGGAAGGGGGTCATGACACGGGTTCCGAAATGGGCGTTTGCTTCGAAGGGTGATGCTGCGGACTTTGTCAAAAAGAACGGCGGCACGCTGGCTGTCTATAAAGAAGCGCTGGCCCAGACTGAAAAGGAATGAACCGGGCCGGACTCTCCATAAGGAGCGTCATTTTCGCGCTTGTTCTGGTCTGCCTGTTTGCGGCGGCCGGTGTTTTTGCCGCTTCGGGGAGCGTTGTCGTCCCGCCCGGGGCCAAATGCCCGGTCTGCGGGATGTTTGTCGCCAAATACCCGGACTGGACCGCGGTTGTCCGCTTCAAGGACGGTACAACCTCCTATTATGACGGTCCGAAAGATATGTTCAGCCACTATTTCGATACCTCCCGCTATACTCCGGGCAAGCGCCAGGCTGATATCGCGTCGCTGATGGTGAAGGAGTATTATTCCCTGACGATGATCGATGCGCGGGGTGCTTTTTTCGTGTCCGGCAGCGACGTGTACGGACCCATGGGGAGTGAGCTGATTCCGTTCCGCACCGTGCAGGAAGCCAAATCCTTCTCGCTGGATCATAAGGGGAAACGCACGCTCCGCTTCCCCGAAATTACGCCGCAGACGATCAAGGCCCTGAACTGACCTATGCCCCTGTAGAAATCTAGTTAAACACTGAGACACAGAGGCACAGAGAAAAATCGTATCTTTTGATGCAGGCAGGTGTGAATCTAATTGGTTATAATCTTTATGATTTCTCAGTGTCTCGGTGTCTCTGTGTTTAAAATGCTGGTTTCAGGAAACTTCAGTTGAAAAGAGAACCAATGCGCCGCTCAGTACTGTTTTTACTCTTCACCGCGGCAAGCCTTGCCGTATTTTTCCTGCTCCCCCTGCATGCCCACCAGAGCCAGCTGCGCCGGGCCGGTGAAGCAACACCGGGGGGAGGCGCCCTGCGTGGGCTGCAGATCACGGACCTCTGTCTTTCGACGGAGGCGCGCTACACCCGTCATCCGGCCATGGCTGACCACCACGCCCCTTTTCAGGAACACCCCCTGGCGCTGGAGCATTTTCCCTCCGGTTCCCTGATCTCGCCACCCGCGCCACTCCGGAATACACCATGAAGCGAACCATCGAACGACACCTGAACATCCTCGAATTCACCCTCGCATCTTTGCTGCGCAGAAGGGGGAAAAACCTGTCCCTTCTGGCGATGTACCTGCTGGTGATTTTTATGCTCGCCTCGCTGCAGTTCTTCGTCTCGGCGCTGAAAAGAGAGGCTGCGGTTATTCTGGCCGATGCGCCGGATATGGTGGTACAGCGATTGATGGCGGGGCGCCAGGATCTGGTGCCGGATACATATGCCGCCGGCATCGCCGGTATCAGGGGGGTGACGGCGGTACGCCCCCGCTTGTGGGGCTATTACTATGATGGGCTGAACGGTGCCAATTACACGATCATGGCCGACGACCAGCAGGCGGCCGGTCCGGCCGGGGCAGCCATCGGGGCCGGAGTGGCCCGGGCCCGCAATCTGGCGGTCGGCGATCTGCTGCCGCTCATCAGCTATAACAAAAACCCGGTGATGCTGGAGGTCGGGGCAATCTTCCCGAGCGCTTCGGACCTTGTTGCTGCCGATATGGTGGTCATCTCCCCGGCACAATTTAAGGCACTGTTCAATTTCCCGGAGGGGCAGGCGACGGACCTGGCGGTGACGGTGCGGAACCCGAAAGAGCTGGCGACCGTTGCGGCCAAAATTGCCGCCCTGTTCCCCGATTCCCGCCCGATCCTGAAGAGCGAGATTCAGCGGACCTATCAATCAATCTTCGACTGGCGCGGCGGCATGACCCTGATGGTTCTGGCGGCGGCGCTGCTGTCATTCATCATCTTCGCCTGGGATAAGGCCACCGGGCTGTCTGCTGAAGAGAGGAAGGAAATCGGCATCCTCAAGTCCATCGGCTGGGAAACGTCCGATGTGCTGCTGCTTAAATTCTGGGAAGGAACGGTCATTTCGCTGACGGCATTCCTGCTGGGAGTGGTGCTGGCCTACGGGCACGTGTTCTTCCTGTCGGCCCCGCTGTTCGCCCAGGCGCTTAAAGGGTGGTCGGTGATCTATCCCCGCTTTCAGCTGGTTCCGGTGGTGGACGCCTATCAACTGGCGGTGCTCTTTTTTCTGACGGTGGTGCCGTACACAACGGCGACGGTCATTCCCTGCTGGCGAGCGGCCACAACCGACCCTGACGCCGCCATGAGGTACTGACATGATAGAACTGTCGAGCATCACGAAATCGTTCAACAGCGGCAAGCCGAATCAGTTTACCGCCGTGGACAGTGTCACCCTCACGGTGCATCCGCGCGAGATCACGGTGTTCAAAGGGCCGAGCGGTTCCGGGAAAACCTCGCTCCTGACCATGATCGGCTGCATGGCCCGCCCTTCTTCGGGGCGGATCTTCCTGCACGGCCTGGAAGCGGCGGTGCCGTTTCGTCTCGACGGTGCGGAAACGGTTGAAATCACCAGCCTGCCGGAGCGGTTTCTGAATGACATCCGGCGCTCCACATTCGGCTTCATCTTTCAGCAGTTCAATCTGGTCAAGGGGCTCAGCGTCCTGGAAAATGTCATGCTGCCGGCCTACCCGACCGGTGAAGGGCGCCCGGTCTTTCGTGCCCGTGCGCTGGAATTGCTGGAACAGTTCAGTATCACCCGCCTTGCCGGCCAACGGGTGGAACTGCTTTCGGGGGGGGAGCTGCAGCGGGTTGCCATCGCCCGGGCCCTCATCAACAACCCCTCCATCATCATCGCCGACGAACCGACCGCCCACCTGGATTCAAAGCTGTCTCAGGAATTCATGACCATTGCCGGCAGGTTGAAGGGTGAGGGGAAAAGCGTGCTGATCGCCAGTCACGACCCGATTGTCTTCGATTCGCCCCTGGTGGACCGGCTGGTTGAAATGCGCGACGGTGCCGTTGTCGGCAGCCGGAGTTGCCGGTGATCCTCCACCCCGCCGCTCTGGCGCTCCTGATGATTGCCCTGCTGGTTTCCGGCATGGGGATCTATGCCGGCTACTACGGTCTGAGGATTCTCGGGCGCTGGGACCCGACCAGCGGCAGCGAGGGACAGCTGGAGCTGGAGCGGAGAACCTATCTGATCTCCACAATCATGAGCTATATTCTCGGTTTTGAGCTCATGTCGCTGTTTCTGTTCATCTACACAGCCGATGATCTCCATACGCTTTTTACCGGCGCCATGTGCGCGGTCGGCAGCCTTGCAATAAACTCCTTCGGCTATCCGGCGCTGCTGCTCAAAGCGGTCAACTTTATTCTGGCCGGGGTCTGGCTGATCATCAACTATGCCGACAACAAGGGGTATGACTACCCGCTGATCCGGGTTAAATACGAACTGCTCAACCTGGTTGTGCCGCTGCTGGTGCTGGAGAGTGTGCTGCTCGTCGCCTACTTCGCCGGGGTAAAGCCGGACATCATCACCTCCTGCTGCGGCAGCCTTTTCAGCCACGAAACCAGCGGTTTCAGCAGCGATCTCGCCTCCCTGCCGCACCGGCCGATGCAGATCGCCTTCTTTGCGGGGATGGTGCTCACGGCTGGCGCAGGCTTGCTGTTCTACCTCAAAGGGCGCGCCGGGTATCTGTTCTCCAGTGCCGCCGCCGTGACATTTCTGGTCGCCATCGCCTCCATCGTTTCATTCATCGGCCTGTATTTCTACGAACTCCCCACCCATCACTGCCCGTTCTGCCTGCTACAGAAAGAGTACGGCTACATCGGTTATTTCTTGTACGCCACCCTTTTTGGCGGCGGGGTGGCGGGGATCGGTGTCGGGGCGTTGATGCCGTTCAGAGGTATCAGCAGCCTTCTCCATATCATCCCCCCCCTGCAACGACGCCTTGTCCTCGGCACACTGGTCTGCTATCTGCTGTTTACGCTGATCGTGATCTGGCAGATGATCTTTTCGGCGTTAAAACTCGGGTAAAGCAGAGCAGTGCCGCATTGCGTACCTATTTTTTTCTACCCAGTTGTAAAAAATATGCTAATATCCCGCTTCCTTTTACCTGAATCTGCCACGCGGGATGCGGGTGTTAGCAACGTTCTCTTCTGTCGGAACAGCACAGAAATCAATTTTACAGCGTACCAATATCCGGGAGGTAGTCATGCCGCAATTTTTTGAAGGTAAACTTGAAGCTACAGGGCAGAAGTTCGGTATCGTCGTCAGCCGTTTCAACAGTTTCATTTGCGAACGCCTGCTTGAGGGGGCGGTGGATGCGCTGATCCGTCACGGTGTCGATGACAAGGACATTCATGTGGCCCGTGTGCCGGGTGCCTACGAAATTCCGCTTTTTGCCAAAAAGATGGCTGAAACCGGGAAGTATGATGCCCTGATCTGTCTTGGCGCGGTTATCCGTGGTTCCACGCCGCATTTCGACTATGTTGCCGCTGAAGTATCCAAAGGGGTGGCGAGCGTGTCTCTGGAAAGCGGAATTCCGATCGCCTTCGGCGTGCTGACCACCGACACGATTGAGCAGGCGGTGGAACGGGCCGGCACCAAGGCGGGCAACAAAGGGTTTGAATCGGCGGTTACCGCCATTGAATCGGTCAATCTGATGAAGGTGCTCAAGTAATGGGACTACGGCGCGAAGCGCGGGAGCTGGCACTGCAGATGCTGTACGCACTGGATTCAAACAGTGCCGCCGGTTTGCGTGAAACGCTGCAGATTTTTCGCGAGGAGCAGAGTGACGTTGCAGGCAAGGTGCGGGAGTTTGCCGAGGAGCTGGTGCAGGGGGTACATGCCCAGCGGGCGGTTATCGATGAAGCCATCCGGAGCCGTTCCAAAAACTGGTCCCTGTCACGCATGCCCCGGATCGATCTGAACGTTATGCGTATGGCCGCCTATGAACTGATGTTCCGTTCCGATATCCCCAAAAAAGTCACCATAAATGAAGCTATCGAGATTGTTCGCCGCTACGGCGACAAAGAATCGCCGGCGTTTGTGAACGGCATTCTCGACGAGATCGAGGCGTGCGCAAAAACGGAAGTGACGGGAGAAGAGTAAAGGCTGCCACCGTCCCCCCATCCTAACCTTCTCCCTCCTGGGGAAGGGACTAAAACCCGTATGGTGGCACAAGTTTAGACGTTCACATTCGAGAGGATTTTACATGAAAGATGTACAGGTTGGTTTGATAGGATTTGGCAATATCGGCGCGGGAGTCGTCAGGCTGCTGCGCGACAATGCGGCGGTCATCCGCAGCAAGGTTGGCACCGGCATAGTGCTGAAGCGCATTGCCGATCTGGATGTCACCAGCGATCGGGGCGTGGCGGTTGAACCGGGTGTTCTGACCACCAGTGTTGACGACATTTTCAATGATCCGGAAATATCGGTGGTTATTGAACTGATCGGCGGCTATGAGCCGGCCAAAAGTTTTGTGCTGAAAGCCATTGAAAAGGGCAAGCATATCGTTACCGCCAACAAGGCTTTGTTGGCACTGCATGGCGCAGATATCTACGCTGCAGCGGTGCGCAAGGGCGTTGAAGTGCAGTTCGAAGCATCCGTCGGCGGGGGGATCCCGGTGCTCACCGCCATCAAGGGCAACCTGGCGGCCAATAATTTCAGCAGTGTTTTCGGCATCATGAACGGTACCTGCAACTATATCCTCACCCGCATGACCCAGGAGGGGGCTGATTTTGGCGATGTGCTGAAGGCTGCACAGGAGCTCGGTTATGCCGAGCCGGATCCGACATTCGATGTGGAAGGGGTTGATACCGCCCACAAGCTGGCTGTTCTGGTGTCGCTCTGCTTCGGCACCCGGATCGATTTCAAGGATATCCATACGGAGGGGATTGCCAATATCAGCGGGCTGGATGTTAAATATGCCGCTGAATTCGGCTACCGGATCAAACTGCTGGCCATCGGAAAAAGTATCGATGGCGAGATCGAGGCGCGCGTTCATCCGACCATGATCCCGCTGGACAGTCCGCTGGCTGATATTAACGGCGTGTTCAATGCCATCCGCCTGACCGGTGATTTTGTCGGCCCGGTCATGTTCTCGGGGCGCGGAGCGGGACAGAACCCGACCGCCAGTGCGATCGTCGGCGACCTGATCGGCCTTTCGCGCAGCATGAAGGCCGGCGCCGGGCGGCGCATGTCCCCCCTCGGCTTTCTGGACGAGGCCATTGTCACCAAGCCGATCAAGCCGATGGCCGATATCATCAGCAAGTATATGCTCCGCTTCAGCGTTCTGGACAAACCGGGTGTTCTTGGCGGGATCGCCGGGGCGCTCGGCTCACACGGCATCAGCATCGAATCCATGGTGCAGACCGCCCATGATGTGGCCGACTCATCGCCGGTGCCGATCGTCATCATGACCCACCAGGCCCGGGAAGGCTCGATTCAGACGGCGCTGGCCGAGATCGACCGGCTTGATATCATTTGTGAAAAGACCAGTTTTATCCGTATTGAGGATAATCTGGAGTAATTGCGGGAATAAAATACAGATTTTATTACCCATCATATTTTTGGAGGAGTCATGAATACCAAAATTCTCTTGCCTGAAAACCAGATCCCCAAGCAGTGGTACAACATCATCCCCGATATGCCCGGCCCTCTGGCACCGGTAATCAGCCCGCGTACCATGCAGCCGGTTACCCCGGACGAAATGCTGGCAATTTTTCCCATGGCGCTGATAGAGCAGGAAATGTCGTCACAGCGCTGGATCGACATCCCTGACGAGGTCCGCGAGATTTACCAATTATGGCGTCCTTCGCCGTTGTACCGTGCCCACCGGCTGGAAAAGGCGCTCGGTACGCCGGCCAAGATCTATTACAAATATGAAGGGGTGTCCCCGGCGGGGTCGCATAAGCCCAACTCCGCAATCCCGCAGGCGTATTACAACAAGCAGGCCGGCATCCGCCGCCTTGCCACCGAGACCGGCGCCGGCCAGTGGGGCAGCTCTCTGGCTCTCGCCTGTTCCATGTTCGGTCTGGAATGTACGATCTACATGGTCAAGGTTTCCTGCACCCAGAAGCCGTACCGCAAAAGCATGATGCAGCTGTGGGGCGCCACCGTTCATCCTTCTCCATCGGAATTAACCAATTCCGGCCGCACCATACTGGCCCATGACCCGGATTGCCCCGGCTCCCTCGGCATCGCCATCTCGGAAGCGGTGGAGGATGCGGCAACCCATGCCGACACCAACTACGCTCTGGGGAGTGTGCTGAATCACGTCTGTCTCCATCAGACCATCATCGGCCAGGAAGCCCAGGCGCAGTTTAAAATTGCAGGGGACTATCCTGATGTCGTTATCGCCTGCTGCGGCGGCGGCTCCAACTTTGCCGGTCTGGCCTTCCCGTTTATCTCCGATCGCGCCAACGGAAAAAATGTCCGCTGTGTTGCGGTGGAACCGGCATCCTGCCCGACCCTGACCAAGGGGGTATATGCCTATGATTACGGCGACACCGCAAAAATGGCTCCGATTGAATTGATGTACACACTGGGGCACGACTTCATGCCCCCCGGTATTCACGCCGGCGGCCTGCGCTATCATGGTGAGTCACCGCTGGTGTCGCAGCTCTACCACGCCGGTCAGATTGAAGCTAAATCCTACAAGCAGAACGCCTGCTTCGAAGGGGCGCTCCTCTTCGCCCGCAGTGAAGGAATTGTCCCGGCTCCCGAATCGTCCCACGCCGTGCGGGCCGCCATAGATGAAGCGGTGCTCGCCAAGGAGGAGGGGAAGGAGAAAACCATCCTGTTCGGCCTTTCCGGGCATGGTCAGCTGGACATGGGTGCCTATGATTCCTACCTGTCAGGCACTCTGGAGGATTACGAGTATCCTGATGCCCTGGTCAAGGCGGCGCTGGAGCGGTTACCGAAGGTCAGTTTTTAAATTCAATCATTCACCACGGAGACACTGAGAAAGAAAAAGAGAATATCGAAATAAAGTCTGGAATGCATCATCCCCGTGCTTTGTCAGCTTTTCTCAGTGTCTCGGTGTCTCAGTGTTCGGGCCTCACTCATGGTCAAAGTTAAAATTTGCGGCATAACCAACCTGGAAGATGCCCTGATGGCGGTCGAAGCCGGAGCCGATGCTCTCGGCTTCGTCTTCTTTCAGGGGTCATCACGGTATATCTCCCCTGATGAAGCTGCTGACGTCATTCGTCGCCTCCCCCCGTTCGTGCAGACGGTCGGCCTGTTTGTCAACGAAGAGGCGGCAACGGTCAACCTGCTGGCCGACCGCTGCGGGCTGGATGTTGTCCAGCTCCATGGCGACGAGTCTCCCGACTATTGTGCGGAGATACGGCGCAGGATCATCAAGGCGTTCCGGGTGAAGGACTCCGCCTCTCTTGATACCCTGCCGCAGTATCGTGTCGCCGCCTGTCTGCTGGATACCTGGTCGCCGGCGGCATACGGCGGCACCGGCACCACCTTCAATTGGGATATTGCCGCTCGGGCGGCAGCATCCCAGCGTATTATTCTGGCAGGGGGGCTGACCCCGGAGAATGTTGCTGCGGCGATCGATGCGGTCAGTCCCTATGCGGTGGATGTTTCCAGCGGTGTAGAGAGTGCGCCGGGGAAAAAGGATGCCGGGCTGACGAGGGCCTTTATCGATGCCGCCAGGCGCCTTCATAACGCACTGGGGCATCCAGCCCCATGACTTTTTTCAGCCGGATGTTCAGCGAGCCAAAACGGCTGATACCAGTTTTGCCGGTCGCCCTGTCATTTTTCGTAATCTTCTCCACATTTTCCCGTCCTGGCGTCACGACTGACGGCCAGACGTACCTCCAGATCGCCCGTAACCTGCATTTTGGAATCGGACTTGGCTGGCAGGCCCTGTGGGTTCCCCCTCTCCATTCAATTCTTGTTGCGCTGGCCGGATGGTTGCCAGGAGTTCCCGACCTGTTGATGGCTTCAGCTATAGTCGGTGCCGTTATGGGGATTCTTCTTACGGGCGGTGTCTGGCTTCTCGCATCGGAGTGTTTTGGCCGTTCTGTTGCTTTTGGCGCTTCGGTGATTGCCGCACTGTTTCCACATTTTCTCTGGATCAGTAAAGCACCGGAGGCCGAATGCACTTATGCGGCCCTTCTTGTCTGCTCCCTCTGGCTGTTTTGCGTGGCCCTTCGCACACAGTCGCCGCGCATGTACGTTTTTAGTGGAATTTCCTTCGCGCTTGCCTATATGGCGCGCTCGGAAGGCTTTCTGGTGATGGTCTTCGTCACCGTTGCTGTACTTGTTGTGGACTGGAACCGCCACAAGCGGTTAAACCTGCTTCGTTTTACCGCCATACTTTTGCTGGCGTTTTTCCTTACCTCACTACCATACTTGCTGTTCCTCAGAAAACATTATGAGGGTTGGGTGATCAGCCCGAAATCCACGTATGTGCTCATCTGGATGAAAAGCAGAATTTATCATGACAATGATTTTGGCGAGATTAGCAACGAAGATCTGTGGGGCCTTACCGACAGAGGCAAGCTGAAGTGGCAGGTTCCTTCGGGGATCCGAGATGTGGCTTCCTACCTCATGTCTCATCCCGCAAAGAGTGCACAGGTCTACTTTAATAATTTGTGTGGTGAAGTTCCCGGCAGAATTCCCAATAACAGTGGTATGGAGAAGTACCCCCAGGTTTTTCCTGTATTTCTGTCCCTTGCCGCCGTTTTTGCGTCCTTCCGTAAATGGGGTGAACAGTCAGGCCGTGATAAGGCGGTGCTTCTCTCACCCTTTATGATACTTCTTGTTCTCCCCGTTTTTACTGAAGGGTGGTGGAAGTATTTGGCGCCCTATGCTTCGCTTCTGATCATTCTGGGGTGCGCTGGAATCTGTTTTGGCGTCAGGTTGCTCCTCAAGAGACTGCCACAATCGACGGCACGTAACTCATCACTCACCATCATGCTGTTACTTGGGCTGTATTTTCGCTTCTCGGCGTTCCCTGTGCACCTTCTGCCAGCTCCGGACAAGGTAGCCACTGCGCCTACGGAACCATCAGCAGAGATTCTTGAACGCCGTTCCCATGCTGTCGATACAGAAAAGGCGGGGCGCTGGGTCGCCCAGACCATGGGGCCCGGCCATAATTACATGGTTCCATGGTCAAAATTGATCTATCATCTGGATGGATTGTGGACCGCTACTCCGGTGGCGGATTATCCTCAGCTACATGCATTTGCCGTGAGTCAGGGGGCAGATATATTTCTTGCGGAGATAGACGGAACTGTGCCGGTGGATGAAATCACCAGGACGCCGCAAGGGCTTGAATTTATATCAATGTACCGGTCGCCGCAGAGTGGTTACACCGTTGCAATCTATCGTATCACACCGTTATAGTGGTTGCCGGGCAACTACTGAAAAACAGTTGGGCACAATGAGGCATTAGTACACAGCTGTGGCAACAACTACCCATTGAAAAGAGGACATAATGCGTTATCCTGATAAAAACGGCCACTTCGGCCAGTACGGCGGCCGTTACGTCCCTGAAACCCTCATGCCTGCCCTGCTGGAACTGCAAAGTGCTTACGAGCACTACCGCCATGACCGTGAGTTCAAGCAGGAGTTCGCCTATTACCTGCGCCAGTATGTCGGCCGCCCGAACCCGCTCTATTTTGCCGAAAAGCTGACAAAAAAACTGGGGGGTGCCCGGATCTATCTCAAGCGGGAGGACCTGAACCATACCGGTGCGCACAAGATAAACAACACCATCGGCCAGGGACTTCTGGCCCGGCGCATGGGGAAAAAACGGGTCATTGCCGAAACCGGCGCCGGCATGCACGGCGTGGCAACCGCCACCGTTGCCGCCCTGTTCGGGATGGCGTGCGAAGTGTTCATGGGGGAAGAGGATACCCGTCGTCAGGCACAGAATGTGTTCCGCATGAAACTGCTGGGGGCGACGGTAACGCCGGTCACCGCCGGCACCGCCACGCTGAAGGATGCCATGAACGAGGCGATGCGTAACTGGGTCACCACCATCCAGGACACGTTTTATGTGATCGGTACGGTGGCAGGACCGCATCCGTACCCCATGATGGTGCGCGACTTTCAATCCGTGATCGGCAGCGAAGTCAAGCGGCAGCACAAAAAAGTCGAGGGGCGGCTGCCCGATTATCTTGTGGCCTGTGTCGGGGGGGGGAGCAACGCCCTGGGGCTGTTCTACCCGTTTCTGAACAACCGGAGCGTCAGACTGGTCGGGGTCGAAGCGTCCGGCTACGGCATTGAAACCGGCAAACACGCCGCGCCGCTCTGCGCCGGGTCCCCCGGCATTCTGCACGGTAACAGGACCTATCTGCTTCAGGATCGTGACGGCCAGATCACCCACGCCCACTCCATCTCCGCCGGCCTCGACTATCCGGGTGTCGGCCCGGAGCATTCCTGGCTGAAGGATACGGGGCGTGCTGAATACGTCTCCATCACCGATGACGAGGCGCTGGGCGGCTTCAGTACCCTGACCCGAGAAGAGGGGATAATCCCGGCTCTGGAGTCGTCCCACGCCATCGCCCATGTCCTGAAGCTTGCCCCGACACTGGGTAAGGATGCAACAATCGTCGTCTGCCTGTCGGGGCGCGGTGACAAGGATATGCATACGGTGGCCGGTGCGCTGGGGTTCGATTTTTAACTGATGATGTAATACCTTAAGTACCGCTAAAAGCCTGAGAAATCAGGCTTTTTTTGTTGACCGGTGGTGCTGTTTCCGCTATAAGCACACCTGCTGTATACTTCAAAGGAGGCTGAATATGCATCTTGTTGACCAGATCAAGGAAAAGGCCAGAAAAAACCTGCAGACGGTTGTGTTGCCGGAGAGTTATGACGAACGAATGCTGTTTGCCGCAGAGAAAATTGTTGCGGAAGGGCTGGCAAAAATCGTTGTTCTCGGCGACCCCGCCAAGATTCAGGCCGAAGCTGCCGCCAAGGGGATCAACCTGGCCGGTGTTGAACTGCTGAATCCGGCGACATCGCCAAAGCTCGATGCCTACGTAGCCGATCTGGTCGAACTGCGCAAAAGCAAGGGATTGACCGCCGATGAGGCCAGAAAAATCCTTACGGCTGCCGATAATCTGTATTACGCCGGCATGATGGTTCGCAGCGGCGATGCCGGCGGTGAAGTGGCCGGGGCAACCGGGACAACCGGTAACGTTTTGAAGGCGGCCTTCCAGACCGTCGGCCCGGCCGCCGGCATAAAAACAGTTTCCTCATTCTTTCTGATGGTTACCAAAAACCCCGGCTTCGGCGAAAATGGCATCGTTCTCTTCGCCGACTGCGCCGTCAACCCCAATCCGGATGCTCATGCACTGGCGGATATCGCGGTGGCAACCGCCGGAAACTGCACGGCGTTTCTCGATGTGGAGCCCCGCGTTGCCATGCTTTCCTTCTCCACCAAGGGGAGTGCCAGTCACCCCGATTGCGACAAGGTGATAAAGGCGCTGGAGATCGCCCGGCAGATGAGGCCGGAACTGCAGATTGACGGCGAACTGCAGGCCGACGCGGCTCTGCTCCCCTCAGTCGGGAGCAAAAAAGCACCCGGCAGCACGGTGGCCGGCAGGGCAAATGTCCTGATCTTTCCCGATCTGGACGCTGCCAACATCGGCTACAAACTGGTGGAGCGGGTCGCCGGTGCCGAAGCGGTCGGACCGATCATTCAGGGGTTGGCCAAGCCGGTCAATGACCTTTCCCGTGGCTGTTCGATTGATGATATCGTCAATGTTACCGCCATTACGGCGGTGCAGGCGGCACAGGGATAGATTTTACCTGTTACAACGACAAAAGGCGCACTCGGTAGATGCAAGCCGGTCGGTTAATGTGTTGAAAATTCTTTTCGTAAATGTTGACAATTTTGTCACTGGTGTCTAAACTATGTTTAGACAGTATAGACAGTATAGACAGAGGAGGATATTATTATGCGAACAGAGACGGTTCTTGACATTAAACAGTGGGGTAATAATTTAGGGGTGAGGCTACCACGAGCGGTTGCCAGTGCCGCACATTTACACTGTAACCAACGCGTAAAGATCGCAGTAGAAAAAGGCCGCGTAATAATATCGCCGGTTGCAGAAACTCCGACATTAGCAGAGATGATTGCTTCTTTTGATCCTGCTCGTCATGGCGCAGAAGTTATGATCACTGAGCCTGTCGGAGCGGAAATATGGTAAATACAAACGTATCAGAAGAATTGGAATGGGTGCCAGACAGACAAGATATTGTTTGGATCAATTGTAACCCACAGGCCGGTAATGAGATGCGAGACATGCATCCATTTTTGGTGCTGTCTCCTCGCGATTTTAATAAAGCGACTTCGCTGATCATAGGCTTGCCAATGACTACTGCGGAGTACAATGCTGATAATTTATTTGCCGTTGCTGTAGGAAATGCAACTAAAGGCAAGAATACTGTCAAAATAAGTTATGTGCTTTGCCAACAACCAAAGTCATTTGATTGGCAAAACAGAAAGTGTCGGTCTCACCCACTGAAGCGCCTCTCTGATGAATCTTTCACCGAATGCTGTGCTCGCCTTAACAGAATTATACAGCTTGTACCGTAACCGAGAATATCTCACAGTAAAAGACCATTTACCATGGCCTTTTTGCAGGCTAAGTTCACTTTTCAACACCTTATCCGACCGGCTTGCGGTAGATGAGTGCGCCTTTTGTCGTATATGGAGGGACATCTACAGGTCCCCGGTCATCTCCTGCAGCAGGTAGAGCTTGACGTTGACCTTCCGGACGCACTCCACCACCTCCCGCAGTCGCTCCTCATCAAGCCCGCACTCCTCCTCAATCCCCTGAAACCACCGATATCCCTTGGGGAGCGGGGTCAATGAACCATCCCGGAGCAGCATGGCATCCACCAGATCGTTGACCCGCCCCGTGGCTTCCCAGGGGTCCCGGTAGTTGAACTGGCGCGCCACGACGTGCATCCCCATACCGTTGGGAAAAATAGCCTTCACTTCAAAGGAAAACTCGCGCGGGGCGCTGTAGCTGTCACTTCGCCCGGAACGCACCATGACTTCGGCACCTGCCTCCTTCAACAGTTCTCCGACCGATTCCGCTGTCATTGCCGTATATGTTTCCATGTTCAAATCTCCATTCGTAATTCTACACCCCAGGGTGCCGGACGCTCACCTTCGGCGGTCAATACCCACAAGGTTGGAAACGCCATGGCTTCCGGCGTCGGTCCGATGCCGTCAGTGAGGTAGATCACCGCTGCCGGCAGCGGATGCATGGTTTTTGCGTAGTCGAACAGCGGCCGCAGATCGGTGAAGCCGCCGCCGTCATAGCGCTCGATCACACCCGGTGCACCGGTGAATGAGGTGATCTGCTGGATACGGCTGTTGGCATACAGTACGGTGATGGCGGCTTCACGGCCAGAAGCTATCTGGAGCAGTTCCCGGGCAAATGCTTCCCGCAGGGGGACACTGTTGGTGGAGTCGCTGACGTCAACGCCGATCAGCAGGGTGAGGCGCCGCCGTTTTCTGATGCCGGGTGTGGTGTGGTCAAAGCGGCGGTGTTCCCGCATCCACGAGCTCCTGCGGCCGGTACGGCCAGCGGTAGCCATGAATTGGCGCAGAATCTGGCGCCAGGGGAGGGGAGAGGGGCTGAGCAGGCTCTGCACAACCTTCCGGAGTTCGGCCGGTGTTTCGCCATCGCTTCCTCTCAAGCTGTCTCTGGTAATTGCCCGCACCGTTTCCTCCGCCAGTGGCAGCGGTGTGCTGTCAGCATCGCCCCAGAGGCCGTGAATGTCTATGGTCGTCTCCGGTCCGTCCCCATGACCTTCGCCGGCCGCGCCCCGCTCGGAACATTCTGCGTTGCCGTAGCCGCTGCCGTCCAGATTGCCGGCGTCAAACGGGGGGACCAGCTGCTGGTAATACTCCTCCGCCGCCAGTCCCTCCGGAGCACCGTACAGCCCCGGGAGGAGTGCATCGTCCGGAAGGTCGGCGATGCCCGGGTTGATCGCCAGATCGCAGGCGATATCCCAGTCATGCTGGTTGCGCCCTTTGCGGCGCAGCGGATGGAGGTGGAGCAGGTGCTTGACCAGATGCTCCAGCAGCGCGCGCTGCTGCGATGCCGCCAGGGCGGTGAAACGGAGCGGGTCAACGGCCAGGAAGGGGATGCCGTCACGGACGGTGATGCCGGCCGCCTTGCCGTCCAGCGTGCGGAGTTCGCGCCGCAGGTTGAGGATGAAATGGCCGTAGAACGGCCGTTCGCGCAGCAGGCGCACTACGGCGTTTTCAAGTGATCCGCTGTTCATGCCTCACGGGAAATGGTCTGAATGGCGTCGAACACCACGCTGTCGTATTTGTCCTGGGCGATACCCAGGGCTACCTCGGGGATTTTGAGCAGCGATTTGACAAAACCAAAGCGGAGGTCGCGCGGCAGTACGGCGATGTAGGCAACCAGATTGGCCTCCTGCACCGGTTCCAGTGCGGGGGAAACCTGCAGGGTGGCGATCAGGTCATTAACCGTCGCTGCCTGGACATCATCTCTCTGCCCTGCCGCCCGCTCGGCAACCACTGCCCAGTCATTGAGCACCTCCGCTGCGGTCACCGGTCGCCCCTTGCGGTCGGCCAGCCAGCGCATGAAGGTGATGGCCGCTTCCTTGCCGACGATGCCGGCGTATACTTCCATCTCCAGATCACCGGGAAAACGGCAGCAGCTGCGCAGGGTGCTGACCATCTCCCACCCCCGCTCGGTCGGTTCAACCTGCAGCTCCATCGGTGCTCCCTGTCGGGCCAGCATACCGGAACTGCCGGCCAGGAACTGCCGCACGTCACCGGACAGTTCGCGCTGCGCCGCATAGCGCGCCCAGCAGCGGTAATCGGTTTCGACGAACAGCATCACCATCCGGTCGATCAGGGCGCGATCCAGAGTGGCCACCTGATAGGTGCCGTCAGGGGGGTTGATACTGACCACCACCTTGTGCCGCTTGGACAGGTGGTGGGTGTGCAGTGAACGGTGCAGCCCCTCCGCCGGCGGTTCCACAAACTGAAAAATTGCCTGCAGGGTGTCTTCCTGCTGGGCCCGGTTTAGCTCGTCGCAGTGAACCACGGTTGGCGGATCATCATCGCCGGGCCACCACGACGGTCGGGACCAGTGCATGACGGTGCCCTCGCGGAAGGGAATCCCCACCAGGTCACCAACTTCCATCTGGCCCAGGCGCAGCGACACGTAGTTCCGGTCAATCTCACGGCAGGCCTGAATGATCCCGGCGCTTTTGCCGACCCCGCGATGGCCGACCACGCAGGGGGTCAGATCGGTTTTAGTGATGATTTCCTTGATGACGATTTTCATCTGTTCGATATTCATAGCAGCCTCTTATGCCTATTCCATTTCAAAGCCCTCTCTTCGTTGGCTCGTCATCGGCTCCTCAACGTACTATCTGTACGCCTCCGTCGCCGATTTCCTCGCCGCCTTGAGATCATCTTTGAACTGGAATTGGATTACTTCACATATCCAACCGGATCGACCAGCCCCGCCTCGGCAAAACCCTTCAGGCGCAGTCGGCAGGAATCACACCGGCCGCAGGAGAGCCCCTCCGGGGTTGGATCGTAGCAGGAATGGGTTAAAGAATAATCCACCCCCAATTCCGTGCCGCGCCGGATGATGTCGGCCTTGCTCATGCTGATCAACGGGGCGTGAATTTTAAATGCCGATGTCCCCTCGACTCCCGCTTTGGTCGCCAGGTTGGCCATCTTTTCGAATGCCCCGATGTATTCCGGCCGGCAGTCGGGATAGCCGGAATAATCCAGGGCGTTGACACCGATAAAAATGTCTGATGCCCCCAGAACTTCGGCCCAGCCCAGGGCAAAGGAAAGGAAAATGGTGTTGCGCGCCGGAACGTAGGTTACCGGAATGTCGCTGCCAACACCCTCCTTGGGTACGTCAATGTCTGCCGTCAGGGCGCTTCCCCCCATGAGGCGCAGATCAAAATCCACGACAAGGTGCTCCGCCGCTCCGATCCGTTTCGCATTCTGCCGGGCGACGGACAGCTCGAAACTGTGCCGCTGGCCATAGGAAAAGCTGATGGCAAAGGGAGTAAAGCCTTCCGCTCTGGCTATCGCCATGCAGGTGGTGGAATCCAGGCCGCTGCTATACAAAACTACCGCTTTACGTTGCATGAGGAACTCTCCGGGAATGTGTGGCGGACTTTCAGACTGGTACGCTAAACTGACCTAACAGACTGATATGAAATGATTTTTAGAATAATGGTGCGGGAAAATGTACCAACAATCGAAACGTATGTAAACCTAATTACGCAGAATGGCGGTGGTACCGTAACTATCGCTGTACAGATGCGTGCGTCGATTGGAATTCAGGATGTATGTATGGTTACGGCCATTATGGATTGCAATTTGATGCGTATTAGGTACAATGACCCCGCTTTTCACCTGGCTGTCGATCAGATGAAAGCAAGACCATCCCGTGGGGGGTGCCTGCGTGCAGGCTCTTTCCATCCGAGGCGTTATGCGACTAAAAGAGGAACAGATCCGCGGACTGGCGGAAAAAGTCTACCACGACCTGTCGGCGGAGGGGCTTATAACGCCTCACGGGGAGCGCGGGGCGGTTGTTGCCGGAATAGTCAGTGCCATCACCCGGAATTTTGCCGCCGAACAGAAGCTGGAACGGGATGCGGAAAAACTGCTGGATGAAACGCTTGCCGGCATGGGGCGCGGTGCTGCTGAAATTGATCGCCGTCGTATGCTGAAGATGGTCAAGGAAAAGCTGGCCAAGGAACGAAAGATCGTCCTGTGAGGTTTTAACCATGTCGTTATCGGAAGACCGCGTTTCAACCATGGCCCATGAAATAATCAACTGCATCTGGCGGGATGATCTGGCCGATGTGCCTGATGACAACCGCGCGTTGAGACGGGTCAAGCAGACTCTTGACGCATTTTTCTCCTCAGTGGATGAAATTGAAGAGGCGGTGCGGGCCAAACTGCGCAACAAAGCTATCGGCAGCCGTGACTATGATGCCCTGTACCAGAAGTTCTACCACGACGAAATGGTCCGGAGAAATCTGTAATATCCTCCTGATAATCCCCTGTTTACAGTTCATCCATCCCGGCCATGGGCAGCAGTCCACGGCCGTTTTTAACGAAAGGCGGAATTCATGTCATATCAATTCAGACCGGCTCTACAAGGTCTGGTCGGAATTATCATTATAGCGGGCACCGCTTTTTCCTCCGTGGCCGATGATCAGTTGACCCGGGCGGCGGCACAGTACCGTGAGAAGGATTACGGGGGGGCCTATGCCTCTGCCCTGAAATCTTCCGATTCTGCGCAGCGGCTTTTTGTCGGCGGCATGGCCGCACTGCGGGTGGAAAAGTTCGAGGAAGCGGCGGCGCTGCTTGCCGATGCGGAGAAGAAACTTCCGCTGATTGCCGATTATGCCGCGTATTTTCAGGCGGAAGCCCTCCTCAAGTTGAAAAAGTACCCGGCTGCAGCGGCCAAGGCGGCCGCCATTCCGGCCTCATTCCCCTCCTCCAAGGTAGTGCGCCGCTCGGAAAAGCTGACTGCCGATATTCAGTATGAAGCCGGGGATTTCAAAGGGGCCCTCAAGCTCTATCAAGCGTACATTGAAAAATATCCTTCGGGGAGTGATGCCGTTGATGCCAGCTACCAGGCTGCCCGCTGTCGGGAAGAGTCGGCGGATGCCGGCGGGGCGATGCTGATCTACCGGACCATCTGGCTCAATAATCCGGCGACACCCCAGGCGGGAAAGTCGCAGGATCGGCTCAAGCAGCTGGAGCTCTCGGCGGTCAAGCCCCCCCCGTTTACGACGGAGGAGCTGCTGAAGCGGGCAGCCACGCTCTATGCCCAGAACGAGTTTAGCAGCTCATTGAAAACGCTCGACATGATTCCGGCCGCACTCCAGTCCCCCGCCGATGCCAGCCGGATTGATCTCCGGACCGGCATGGCGCAGTATCGCCTGAGACAGTACAAACAGGCCGAAAAACAGTTTGCCACTGCTGCCGCCAGTCTCCTGCCCGGAGTGCGTTCCGAAGCCCGCTTCTGGCTGGCCAAGTCACTTGACCGTCAGGATCTGAAAATAAAAGCCCTGGCGTTGTATCTGGAGCTGGCGGGGGAGGGGAAAAAACAGGAATTTGCCGATGACGCCCTTATTGAGGCGGCAGCGTTGAGGCGCGGACTCGGACAGTATACCGAAGCCGCCGGCCTGTTTGCCCAGGCTGTAACGCTAGCGCCACAATCAAAGGCCACTGCCAAATCGAATTGGGATGCGGGATGGTGCCGGTATCTGGCGGGCGAATATCCGGCTGCAGTCGAACTGTTCAAAGGATTGCTTGCCGATGAAGCCCAGCGGGAAAAAGTGCTGTACTGGCTCGGCAGGACGCTGGAAAAGAGCGGCGATGCCGCAGCTGCTTCATATTACCGTTCCCTGCAGGATGAGTTTCCCGCCGGATTTTATACCACCTGGTACCGGGAGACAAAAGGGGTGGCGGACAGCCGCGAGTCACTTGGCACTCGAGATGCGCTGGCGGAGCTTCCGCTCCTGTCCGGTTTTGACAAGCCGCGCCTGCTGGCTTCACTTGGGATGCTTGACGAGGCCCGGGGTGAGATGGCGGCGATCCGTAAAAAAAATGGGGAGAAAAAAGGGATGTTTCCGGCGCTGGCGCGGATCTACCTTGAAATGGGTGATTATGGTTCGGCTATGTCTCTGTTTATGCTGAATCGCCCCGTTGCCTGGGAAAAGGGGACGCTGCCGCTCTGGACCGCCGGGTATCCACGGGCCTATACGGAGCTGGTCAGCCAGAATGCGTCCCTTAACGGTCTGTCGGAAGGGTTGGTGTTCGCCCTGATCCGCGCGGAAAGCGGTTTTGCCCCCGCCATCAAGTCGGGTGCCGGAGCCATCGGACTCATGCAGATGATGCCCGCCACGGCCAAGCAGACCGCCCGGGAGAAGGGGGATTTTAATCCCCAGCGCCTGATTGTGCCGGAGTACAACATCCGTCTCGGAACGAAGCATCTGCATGACCTGATGAAGCAGTATGACGGCGATGTGGTGTACATGGCGGCGGCGTATAATGCCGGCTCGGGAGCACTGGCCCGCTGGAAGAACAGCTTCAAGGGGCTTGCCAAGGATGAGTTCATCGAGAGTATCCCCTACCAGGAAACCCGCGACTACGTAAAAAAAGTCTACGCATCGGCAGCCACCTACCGGCGGCTGTACGGGTTGAAGTAGCGAAAATCTGGAACGGCCGTTCGAATAACACAGAGCAACGGAGCAACGGAGAAATTAGCCGCTTATGCACTAAACAGCTCTTACCGAAATTGTTAGTTCTCAACAGATTTTTTCAAAGAATTTTTTAGATTTACTCCGTTGCACCGTTGCTCCGTGTTTCAACGGTTTTTACGGATAACCATAATCATCTTCACGGAAAGGCTTACCTCGCTATGGCAGAGCAAACCCCCATGATGCGGCAGTACCTCGAGATCAAATCCGGGTATCCCGATGCGATCCTCTTTTTCCGCATGGGGGATTTTTACGAGATGTTCCTTGATGATGCCCTGGTGGCATCCCGTGTGCTGGATATCGCCCTGACCTCCCGCAACAAGGGGAGCGGTGATGAAATCCCCTTCTGCGGAGTCCCTTACCATTCGGTTGCCCCCTATATTGCCCGCCTGATCGAACTCGGCCACAAGGTTGCCATCTGCGAGCAGGTGGAAGACCCGAAGCAGGCCAAGGGTATTGTCCGGCGCGAGGTGGTCAGAGTTGTAACCCCCGGCCTTCTCATCGAGTCGGAAAGCCTTGTCCCGGACGAAAATAATTACCTGCTGGCTCTCTGTGAGGTCTCCGGCGGGAACTGGGGGTGCGCCTGGCTGGATGTCTCCACCGGCGAATTCCGCGCCGCCGAGGCGGCCGGCCCCGCTGCCGTCCTGGCCGAAGCTGTCGGGATCAACCCCCGTGAAGTCGTGGTCTCCGATGCCCTTGACCGTGAAGCCCTGTCACCCGACCTGCGCTCCTTCCTGCAGGAAAAAATTGTTTCCCGGGTTCCGGCCTGGATTTACGATCGCGACTACGCCACAACCCTGCTGTGCGGCCATTTCGGTGCGGTATCGCCTGAAGCGCTTGGGCTGGAGGGGGCTCCGGCCGCCCTGCTGGCCGCCGCTGCCGCCCTCTATTACCTGCGTGAAAACCGCAAGGCGGCGCTCCCGCACATTCGCGATATTCTGGTCTCCCGGCGCAGTCAGCATCTGGCTCTGGATCCGGCGACCCGGCGTAATCTGGAGATTACCGCCAGCATGGCGGAAGGTAAACGCGCCGGCTCGCTGCTGGGGTGCCTGGATCGGACCGGCACCGCCATGGGCGCCCGTCGTCTGAAACAGTGGCTCAGCTACCCCCTGATCGAACTGGAACCGATCAGGCAGAGGCTGGATGCGGTGGAAGAATTGCTGGAATCCCCCACTCTGTGCGACGATCTGACGGCGCGCCTGAAAAACGTCGCCGACCTTGAACGGCTGAACGGCCGCATCGGCATGGCCAGCGCCGGCGGTCGTGATCTCCGGGCACTGCATGATTCGCTGCTCCACCTTCACACCCTGCCGGAGCGGATGACCGAGGTGCAAAGCTCGCTCCTCCAGTCGTTGAGGGGTGGCATCGACCCGTTGGCTGATATCTGTCAGCTGGTGGCGCGGGGAATTATCGAAAGTCCCCCCTTTTCGCTGCGAGAGGGGGGCATTATCGCCCCTGGATACAACACTGAACTGGACGAGCTGCGTGCCATCAGCAGCGAAGGGAAGGGGTTCATCGCCCGCCTGGAAGCCCAGGAGCGGTCCCGCACCGGCATTTCCACCCTGAAAATCCGTTACAACCGGGTATTCGGCTATTCCATTGAGGTTACCAAAAGCAACCTGGCTGCCGTTCCGGCTGATTACGTCCGCCGGCAGACGCTGGCCAACGCCGAACGCTATATCACTGAGGAACTGAAAAACTACGAAGAGAAGGTGCTGGGGGCTGAAGAGCGGATCTGCGGGCTGGAATTCACTCTGTTCCAGGAAATCCGGGAACTGGTGGCCGGTCAGGCGGAGCGGATCGCCAGAACGGCTGACGGCCTTGCGGTGCTGGATGTGCTGCTTTCGCTGGCAACCGTGGCCGGCGAGCGGAACTACTGCAAACCGCGCGTGGACGATTCGGATGTTATCGACATCCGCGAGGGGCGCCATCCGGTGATCGAGGCCATGAAGCTGGGGGAACGCTTCGTCCCGAACGATACGCTGCTGGATGGCGAAAGCAATCAATTGCTGATGATTACCGGCCCCAATATGGCGGGGAAATCGACCTATATGCGTCAGGTGGCGCTGATCACCCTGATGGCCCAGGCCGGCAGCTTCGTGCCGGCAGCGGAGGCGCGCATCGGTATTGCCGACCGCATTTTTACCCGCGTCGGGGCGGGTGACAATCTGGCCCGGGGACAATCCACCTTCATGCTGGAAATGATGGAGGCGGCCGGCATCCTCCGTGGTGCGACCCCCAGAAGTCTGATTATCATGGATGAGATCGGCCGGGGCACCTCCACCTTCGACGGCGTTTCCATCGCCTGGGCGGTGGCGGAGTATATCCACGACACGCCGACCTGCCGCAGCCGCACTCTCTTTGCCACCCACTACCATGAGCTGACCGAGCTGGCAACCACCCGCGAGCGGGTCAAGAACTTCACCGTGGCGGTCCGCGAATGGAATGACCAGGTCATCTTCCTGCGCACCATCATTCCGGGGGGCGCCTCCCACTCCTACGGCATTCAGGTGGCCCGTCTGGCAGGTATGCCGGCGGATGTCATCGAACGGGCCAAGGAGATCCTGCGCAACCTGGAAAGCGGCGAATTCGAAGAGGGGGCTCCGCGCCTGGCCAAGAGCAGCAAAAAACCGCCCAAAGAGTCGTCATCCCAGTTTTCCCTGTTTGAAACCACGGAAGATCAGCTGCGCCAGCGCCTGAAAAAAATGAATATCGCCACCCTGACACCGTTGGAAGCGCTTAATCTGCTGGATGAGTTAAAGCGGATGGTGTGAAAACGGCGAGTGAAAAGCCCCCTCCTTCCTTTCAAGGAGGGGGTTGGGGGTGGTAGCCTTTCATCAATTTTACGGATTGCATTCAATGCTCTACAACCGGCCAGTTCTAAAAACCCGACGGAAGGAATTACGCAACAACTCCACTCCGGCTGAACAGCAGCTCTGGAGTATGCTGCAGCGCAGCAATCTGGGCAGTTACAAATTTCGCCGGCAACATAGTGTTGGGTCATACATTCTCGATTTCTACTGTCCCTCAGAAAAATTGGCCGTTGAGCTTGACGGTGATTCGCATTTTACCGACGACGCAATGGAGTATGACCGGATAAGAACGGAATATCTGAATGCCCTGAACATCAAGGTAATTCGGTTTCTGAATACGGATGTTTATGACAATCTGAACGCTGTCTGCGAATGGATTTTGGACGAGATCAAAGGCACCAGCACCCCCCATTGCAGATCATAACCATTTATCAAGCATAGTATGTCTATTTATTGTGGACATACTATGCTGTTAAGTGCTAAGTTATTGCCATCGCACAGGAGATGGTGATCATGACGAACACCTTGCTGATCAAGAGTATTCCCTATGAGGAGTTTGACTACCAGACTCTGCTGGACTCCGTTCGTGGCTATGCACAGCCACGGATGAAGATTTCCGGAATGCTGGCTAAAGGCGATATAATACGCGTCAAAAAGGGATTATATATTCTCGGTGAAACGCTGCGTCGTCGCCCCTTCTGCCGTGAACTGCTGGCCAACCTGGTCTACGGCCCCTCCTATGTGTCCCTCGAATATGCCCTGCACTATCACAGCCTGACACCCGAGCGGGTTGAGACGGTAACTTCGGTAACCTGTGGCCGCTCCCGGACTTTCGCTTCTCCGGTCGGTACATTTTCCTATCGCATGATACCGATGGAAGCATTTCGCACCGGGATGGACCGGGTCGAACTGGATGATGGCCGCTCTTTTCTGATCGCCATTCCGGAAAAGGCGCTGGCAGACCGGATCGTTGCCGACCGGGGTGCCGGCATTTCAACGCAGAAGGATCTGCACGAATATTTGCTGACTGATCTCCGCATTGATCCTGTAATTCTCTATGGGCTTGATCCGGCCAAACTTACGGAAATAGCCGGGCAGTACCGTTCTCGCAGAGTGAAACTGCTGGCAGACCTAATTACCCGGCTGGGGAAAGGAGCTCGATAATGCATGAAGCGGTGGCCCGTATGCTTGCCAAATACGAACCGAAGAGTGTTGACGATTCAGTCAGAGCGCTGCGGGAGATTATTCAGGAGGTGGCGCTGCTCGGGCTCTGGCGGGCCAAGTTTTTTGAGCACGCCGCGTTCTATGGCGGTACGGCTCTGCGCATTCTGTACGGGCTCGACCGGTTTTCCGAGGATCTGGATTTCTCGCTGCTGACACCGGTCCCTGATTTTAATCTGGCACGATATACGGCATCACTTGAGGAGGAACTGCTGGCATTCGGTTTCAATGTTCGGGTGGAAATGGTAGACAAGACAGCCGAATCAGCGGTGCAGTCGGCCTTCCTCAAGGCGAACACCCGTAATGAACTTCTGGTCATTGAAGCCGGAGAGGATCTTATGGGGCAGGTTGCAGCCGGACAGGTGCTGAAAGTGAAGATCGAGGTGGATACGGACCCTCCGCCAGGCTTCAGTACCCAGACTCGCTATCTGCTGCATCCGATACCTTTTGCCGTCCGGAGTTATTCGCTCCCGGATCTCTTTGCCGGCAAGATGCACGCGGTCCTCTTCCGCAGATGGAAAAACCGGGTCAAGGGTCGTGATTGGTACGATCTTGTGTGGTACGCCGCCAACCACCCGCATCTGAATCTGACTCACCTTGAGCAGCGGATGCGGCAAACCGGTCATTGGGACGGTGATAACCGTCTTTCATCGGCAGATTTTACCCGGTTACTGCGGGAGGCAATCGATCGGCTGGATGTGAATCAGGCTCGTAACGATGTGGCACCCTTTATCAAGGATCAGCAGGTGCTTGCACTCTGGTCTCACGAATTTTTTCAAGATGTGGCAGGCCGGATTCAGACGGTAGGAAATTAACTGTTCCCCCTCAACCACCCCCCAGCCCCCTCCTTGAAAAAAAGGAGGGGGAGCTTGTGCATTCAAGTCTCGTTCATGACAGATGGTAATTATCGTCCCGCGTGGGAAAGGAAACTGAAAATGGGTATTGAAGTGTATGTGGGGCGTATTTCCGGAACGGTGACGGCGGATGAAGTGCGGAGTCTGTTTTCCGTGGTTGGCACGGTGACATCAGTCCATCTGGTAACCGATGCCGCGTCCGGTGACTTCAGGGGGTGCGGCTATGTCCGGATGTCCACCGATGAGGAGGCGAGGGAGGCGATTGATCTTCTTAATGGCGCTAAACTCGGTGACAGTCTGATCGTGGTAAAAGATGCCCCGCCCAAAAACTTCAAGAAGCCTTCTCCGGCAAGCGGTGGCAAGCGGCATAATGACGTTGGCAAACAGCCGCAGAAAGGGCGATAGCCCATTCGGTTGAAACATGCGTACATATCTGCTACAAGAGTACGCGACTAATTTTCTCCACATCCTGCTGACATACAAAGCGACCAGATGAAGCGATCCCTTCACATATGTATCTCCTTACTGCTGCTCTGCCTGCTCCCTTTGCCGGTGTTGGCGGCCAAACCGAAAAAAACCACCTTCAGCGAACAGACTTCGGCAGCTTCCCGACCCCCGGCAATTCTCAGTGAGATGAAGCATTGGTCGAATCCCGACTACACGCGGATATCCCTGGAGCTTGACCGGGATGTCACCTGGGAGGCCCACGAACTTGCCAAAGGGGGGGCGGGCAAACCGGGGAGGGTCTATATCGATCTGAAGCGTACCCGGCTGGGGAAAAGCGTCAGGGATATCACGATCGGTGACGGTCTGCTGAAAGGCGCCCGGGTCGGCCAGTACAAATCCGAGGTAGTGCGGGTGGTTCTGGATACGGAGAACATCAAGGATTACAAGATCTTCCCCCTGTCTGATCCGGCACGGCTGGTGATTGATGTCCGTGGTGACCGCCCGGTGGAAATATCGCGACTGGAGCCGTCCATCAGTGCCGTGCCGGACCGGGTTGTGGCGCTGAAGCCCGAGGTGCCTTCTGCGGCTGCGGAGAAAAAAACGCGGCCGGCCAAAAAGCCGGTCCTGTCTAAAATCCGGCGCATCGTGGTTGATCCGGGACATGGCGGACATGATCCGGGCGCGGTCGGCCCGACCGGTATTCAGGAAAAGGATGTGGTGTTGGCGATCGGGCTTAAGCTGCGGGAGCTGCTCAAGGATGAACTGGGGGTGGATGTGGTTATGACGCGCTCCACTGACGTGTTTATCCCGCTGGAGGAGCGCACCGCCATAGCCAACAAGGTGGGTGCTGACCTGTTCCTGTCGGTGCACGCCAACGCAGCGCCCAACCGTGCCGCCGCCGGCATCGAAACCTATTATCTCAATCTGGCCAAAACCGACAAGGTGGCGCAGCTGGCCGCCAAGGAGAACGGCACAACACTTGAGAAGGTCAGTGTGCTGCAGGCGATCCTGTTCGATCTGATGGCAAACTATAAACTGAACGATTCCGCCCATCTGGCTGATGAAGTTCAAAAGTCGCTGCACAAGAAAATCCGCGCCAGCCATGGCGATGTGAAAAACCTCGGGGTAAAGCAGGGGCCGTTCTACGTTCTGGTAGGAGCTTCCATGCCCAGCATCCTGGTTGAAACCGCCTTCCTTTCCAACGCCGTTGAAGAAACCAGACTGAAAGACCCGGCCTACCAGGATATGTCGGCAGAAGGCATCCTGGACGGCGTCCGCAGCTACATCTCCAGCCTGAAATAAACCATTTATAACACGGAGCAACGGAGCAACGGAGTAAGGCAAAGAATCTTCTTGAAACAGCCTTATTGAGGCTCACCGTATTGGTGAATGCTGTTTTCATAGATACAGATTTCTCTGTTGCTCCGTTGCTCCGTGTTATTGAGAACTGCCGTTTTCAGGAAAAACACAGGCAAATCCCCCTGAATCCCCCTTTCGTAACGGGGGACTTTTTTATGCAGCGGGGGTGCCATTCTCCCCTTTAACGAAAGGGGGCGAGGGGGGATTTGATTTAGTAACCACGTATTCAGGGGGCAAGCGCTGCGGAGATTGTCGTGCGCAGTGCAGTCTCGGGAGTTTCTGACCGGGTCAGGTAGATGGCATTGACCGCGACCAGCAGCGTATTGAGCGTGTCAAGATCAACCACGCGTGAGCCGGAAACCGCGTCAGCGTCGCTCATGTTGCGAGGGCAGCAGTCGCTGTGGCGCGTGCCGTCTGCCGTGTAGATGATGGGGAGTCCGTGGGTCCGGCAGATGATCGGGCGTGCTTCGTACAGCAGGCAGCGATCATCACGCAGGAGCGGGCAGCGCTCACCGTCGGCGTGCTGTGCGACCTGCCGGCGGATTTTTTCGACCTGCTGCTGTGGGAGTTTTTTCAGCGCTTTCCGCATGGCTGCTGCTTCCACGGGGAAAATAGTGATGGCGGTGCAGCAGGAGCTGCAGCCGGCGGAACAGGTTATCTGCTCCCCCAGAGCCGCAGCGATGTCGGCGCAGAGTGCGTCAACCCGTGCGGTCAGCCGGATATAGTTTTCGAGGAGAGGGGACATGGCGGATGTGTGGGGTGGAGGGCTAATTTCCTTCACTCTGCGCTTTCAGCGCTTCCATCTGGTAATAGGCCCGAAGGGCGTCGGTGATTTCTGAAATGTCACCGGTCATAATCGAATCAAGCCGGTACAGGGTCAGCCCGATACGGTGATCGGTCATGCGTCCCTGGGGGAAGTTGTAGGTACGGATACGTTCGCTCCGGTCACCTGACCCGACCTGCTGTTTGCGGTTTGCGGCCAGTTTCGAATCCTGCGCCTGCTGGATGGTGTCGAGGATACGTGTTTTGAGCACCTTCATGGCCTTGGCGCGGTTTTTTATCTGACTCCGCTCTTCCTGGCAGGCGACAACCGTGCCGGTCGGCAGGTGGGTGATGCGTACGGCGGAATCGGTGGTGTTGACGTGCTGACCGCCGGCGCCGGAAGAACGGTACACATCGATTTTCAGGTCGTCCGGGCGGATATCGATGTCCACATCTTCCGCTTCCGGCATGATGGCGACGGTGCAGGCGCTGGTGTGGATGCGCCCCTGGGCTTCGGTTTCAGGTACGCGCTGGACGCGATGGGTGCCGGATTCAAACTTGAGCTTGGCGAAAACCCCTTCCCCCTCCACGGAAGCGATGATCTCCTTGTAGCCGCCCCGTTCCGATTCCGAAGCGGAGATGATCTCGACCTTCCAGCGGTTGGTGTCAGCGTAGCGCGAATACATGCGGAACAGATCGCCGGCAAAAAGGGCCGATTCGTCACCGCCGGTCCCGGCACGAATCTCAAGAATAACACTCTTGTCATCGTTCGGGTCCTTGGGAAGCAGCAGCAATTGGATGTCGGCGTCAAGCTGGCTCTTTTCCGCCTCCAGGCTTTTCAGCTCATCTTCAGCCATCTCTTTCATATCCGGATCAGCCAGCAGTTCCCGGTTGTCCGCGATTTCGCCAAGCACCTTCCGATAGCGGCGATAGGTCGCCACCAGTTCACTCAGGTCGGAATGCTCGCGGGAAAACTTGCGAAATTCCGGCTGGTTGGAAATCACGGTCGGGTCAGACAGCAGCGCTTCCAGCTCCTGATAGCGCCGTTCCAGTTCTTCAATCTTGTCCATCATCATACGTCGTAATCCATCGCCGCCGTTTTGTCGGCAGCGCCTCTTTTCAGATAGTTGCCATCCGGAAACTCCGGATGAGCAACTGTTCGTTTCCGTGGCGGAAAGCGGAGATTTTTTCTCCTGGCAAGGAAATCAATGGCTTACACGGAGGCGTACATCGGTACGCCGCACACGTAAGGCAGCAGATTGACGCCGACAGGGGGAAAAGCACCCTTTCCGGACGGAAACTAGATGATTTTGTTCAGCGGGTACTCAATAATTCCTTCAGCTCCCAGCTTGATGAGCCCAGGCACAACCCTGCGCACCTCTTTCTCGGACAGGATGCTCTCAATCGAGAGCCAGTCCGAATTATAAAGGTGCGATACGGTTGGATTCTTCAGGCTCGGAAGCATCCGGGTGATCGCGTCGATCTTGTCGGCCGGGGCATTCATTTTCAGGCCGACCATCCCTTCAGCCGCCAGTGATGATTTCAGCAGCGTGGCGATCTGCTCAATTTTCGCCCGCTTCCATGGATCGGCCCAGGCGGCCTTGCTGGCCAGCAGAACCGGGACAGACTCCATCAATTCACAGACAATGCGCAGGCCGTTGGCTTTTATGGTTGAACCGGTTTCCGTTACTTCGACGATGGCGTCGCACAGTCCGTCAACTACTTTTGCTTCGGTGGCCCCCCAGGAAAATTCGACGTTGACCGGAATGTCCCGCTCGGAAAAATAGCGCTTGGTGAAACCAACCAGTTCCGTGGAGATGGTAGCACCGTGCAGGTCTTCCGGTTTCTGAACCTTTGAGTCGCCGTTAACGACCAGTACCCAGCGGGCAGGGCGCCGTGAAACTTTTGAATACACCATTTCACAGACCTCAACCACATCCGAGTCATTTTCCCGGACCCAGTCACGGCCGGCGATGCCGGCATCAATGGTCTCGCGCTCAACGTAGCGGGCCATCTCCTGGGGGCGGATAAGCTTGCAGTTCATTTCGGTGTCATCAACGCCGGGAAAATAGCTGCGGGATGAGATGCTGATCTGCCAGCCGGCTTTTTTGAACAGGCCGACCGTTGCGTCTTCAAGGCTTCCTTTGGGAATGCCGAAATTCAGAATGTTTGACATGGTTTCTCTCTCTTTCCTTGGTTACGCTTTTTTGTAGACTTCATTCGGGTCGAACAGCGGGTTCGAATGCTCCACCCATTCGCCGTTTTCCCATCTGACATAAAAACAGCTGCGGTTGCCGGTATGACAGGCGGCCGGGCCGTTCTGCCGTACTTTGATGACGACCGTATCGGCGTCACAGTCGGTCAGCACTTCCATGACATCCTGTGTATTGCCGGACTCTTCACCCTTCATCCAGTATTTGTTGCGCGTGCGGCTGAAGAACCAGGTTTTACCATCCTTCAACGTCAAATCAAGGGTCTTTTTATCCATAAAGGCCACCATCA
>CAIOXL010000098.1 GCA_903862245.1 uncultured Geobacteraceae bacterium
CATCACAGTAACCAGAGTCAAAATCCGAGATAAAAATCCAAATGGTAGCAGAGCAGACGCGGTTTAGTTCAACAACAGTTTATGCGGTGGTTCCGCTGACGCTACACACCGCATAAACTCTTAATTCGTTGTTGGTGCCAGTTACGCTTGCGTTTCCCAGGGTGCCGCCCCCACCGCCATAGGTGTTCGGGGCGCTCTTTCCAGTGGGGATGATATCCAGACTGTCGGCCGCCGTGCCCCAGGAAGCGCTGGAGCCGTCCGTTCGCAGCACCTTTCCACTGTTGTTCGATTGGGTGGGCAAGCTGCCTGCGGCGGCCCAGGCAGGTGCCCCGCTGACGACGGTGAGCACCTGACCGGCGGTACCGACGCTGGTCAGCCCCGTGCCGCCGTTCGCCACCGCCACGGTGCCCGTGACGTTGGCAGCGCTGCCGGTGATGTTGCCGCTGATGGCCGACCCGGCGATGGTGGTCACACCACCCGAAGTGCTGGTGATGGCGGTGCCATTCACCTTGAAGGCGCCCGTCACATCCATGTCCGCCGCATACACCGTGGTCCAGCGGTTGGTGGTGGAGCCCAGGGTGGCGGAATTGTTTTTCCCGGGGATGACCTGGGTGAGCGCGGTGAATGACCCCGTGCCATCACTACCAAGAACCATCTGATTTGCAGCGGAGGTCCTGGCTCCGGCACCGATTGCGATCTGGTTACTGGCTGTATTGGCTGTGGGGCCCGACTGGGAGCCAACGAAGACATTATTGGTGCCGCTAAAGGATCCGGAGCCACCGGTCCCCGCCCACGCACCGATGGCCGTATTGTCATTTGCGGTCGTCGTCAGGCTCGCCGTAAGTGCGTTGTCTCCGACGGCTACATTCCGAAGTCCCCCGCCTGCATAGAGCGCCTTGGTGCCAACAGCGACGTTGTTTGATGCGGTTGTCGCTGGCGTTCCCGAGAAGAGAGTCTGTTGGCCGATCGCAATATTTTCATTTCCAGTGATCAGCATGTATCCCGCCAACGCCCCGATCCCAATATTGGAAGAGGCGACCCCTGTCCCTGAGCCGCCGGCCAAGTTCCGCAGTGCCTCGGCTCCAAACGCTGTGTTGCGATTTGCTGAGTTGTTGGCAGCGCTCCCCGTCAGATTCTTGAGTGCAGAACTTCCCACGGCGGTGTTGTAAATGGAACCATCGGCTAGCAACAGGCTGTTCAGGGCGTTCAGTCCGCCCTGGGTGTTCAGGTTGGCGTCCGGCCCGACGGCCAGCGGTGTCACCCAGGACGCGACCGACCCGCTCGTGGTCAGGTACATCCCGCCGTTCCCTGTCTGGCTGGGAAGGCTGCTACCTCCGCTGGCCGCCTGGCTGACCCAGGTGGTGCCATTGGAGGTCAGCACGTTGCCGGTGGTGCCAGGGGCGGTCAGGCCGGTGCCACCACTGCCCACAGGCAGAGTGCCGGTGACCTCGCTGGCGAGGTTGACGGCGGAACCGTTGCTGGCGGCGGTGAGCCGGCCCTGCTGATCCACGGTAAGGCTGGCGCGGGTGTAAGAGCCAGGGGTCACGGCCGTGTTGGCCAGGGAGATGGTGCCCAAGGCGGTCACAGGCCCGCCGGTGAGCCCCGTGCCTGTGGCCACGCTGGTGACGGTGCCGCTGCCACCGCTGCTGGCGGTCACGGCGCCGAGCTGCCCGGTGGTGGCGTCGATCACCACGGTCTTTGGTGTGCCGGTGAGCGTAGCGTCCTTGATGCCGGCGATGTAGGTCTTGGTGTGGTTGCTGGCGTTGCCCAGGTAGATGGTGCCGCCGTTGCCGCCGTTGTGGCCGATGGCGATGTTATTGCTGCCGGTGATGGCACTGCCGGCATAGGCCCCCAGGGCGGTGTTGTTGCTGCCCGGGGTCCCCCCGCTGAGGGCGTTGTCGCCGACAGCGGTGTTGTACTGGTCATTTGTCATCAGCTTGCCCGCGTTCGAGCCGATGGCGACGTTGTTGGTACCGGAGGTTCCGGTGAGGGCCTGTAGGGCCTTATCGCCGATGCCAACATTATCGGACCCAACTGCGCCCGCCAGAGCTTGATAACCGAAGGCGTTGTTGCGCAAACCGGTGGCGACAGTCTGAAGAGCACCTTGGCCGTGGGCGTTGTTATATTTGCCACTGGTGATGCTCTGAAGAGTACTCGTGCCGAAGCCGGTGTTGTAGGCGCCGCTGGTAATACCGCTCGTCGGACCCGCAGCGACCCCGACAAAGAGGTTGCCCGCCGTGGAGCCAGTGTTGCCGAAGTGCAGGAAGCGCTGCTGGCCGCCATTGTAGTCCACCGTCACTGGATTAGTGCCGCCGCTGTTAGTGGAGGGTAGCCGTAGAGCACCACTGAGGCGAACATCCCCCGCCACATCCAGCTTGTAGGCCGGTGTTGTGGCGCCCGTGCCGATACCGACATTGCCGGAGTTGCTGTTGGCGAGGTCGTTGCCGGTAGTCGTCCAGCCGCCGCCACCTGCGGCAGGGGTTGACCAGGCCGGTGCGCCGCTGACAACCGTCAGCACCTGCCCGGCGCTGCCGACACTGCTCAATCCCGTACCTCCGTTAGCTACAGCAAGTGTGCCGGTGGAAATGTTGCTGGCGTTTGTTGTCCCTGCCGCTCCGGCCGGGCCGGTTGCTCCCGCCGGACCCACAACACCCTGGATACCCTGCATCCCCTGGGGTCCGATCATATTGACGCCGCTGGCAGGCCAGGCACCGGCTGCTTTGGGTCCCCACAGAACGTTGGTGGTGGTGTTGATGTAAAATTCGCCATTGATGCCGACGCCGGCGACAGGATCGATTATGCCGTTCAGCACAGCCTGACCGGCAATGATGGTCTGACCGGCAGATCCTTGCACACCCTGAGTGCCCTGAATGCCCTGCACCCCTTGCGCCCCTTGCGCCCCGGTAGCACCGGTGGCGCCGGTAGCACCATTCAAACCGGCTACACCTTGCGCACCGGCTGCTCCGTTGACTCCGGCTGGACCCTGCGGTCCGGTGGCACCGTCCAACCCTGACGGACCGATCATATTGACGCCGCTGGACGGCCAGGTACCGGAGGCCTTAGGGCCCCAGAGTACGTTGGTGGTGGTGTTGATGTAAAATTCACCGTCGATGCCAACCGTGTCAACGGGGTTGCTTGCACCATTAAGAACAGCCTGCCCGGCAATAATGGTCTGTCCGGCGGAACCCTGAGAACCGGTTATCCCTTGTGGTCCGGTGGCACCCGTTGCGCCGGTCTGACCGATGGGACCTTGCGGCCCGGTTGCACCGGTGGAGCCATTTGCTCCCGCCGATCCGGCAACTCCCTGGATGCCCTGCGGTCCCTGCGGTCCAATCATATTGACGCCACTGGACGGCCAGGCGCCGGCTGCCTTGGGGCCCCACAGTACGTTGGTGGTGGTGTTGATGTAAAATTCACCATTGATACCAACGCCGGCGGCAGGATCGGTTGTGCCATTCAGCACGGCCTGGCCGGCAATGATGGTCCGACCGGCAGATCCTTGCACACCTTGAACACCCTGCGGCCCTTGCGCTCCAGTAGAACCGGTAGCACCGGTTAAACCGGTCACACCTTGCGCGCCTGTTGCACCGCTGACTCCAGCTGGACCCTGCGGTCCGGTGGCACCGGTCGGTCCCGCCGGACCGATCATATTGACCCCGGTGGACGGCCAGGTGCCGGAGGCTTTGGGGCCCCAGAGTACGTTGGTGGTGGTGTTGATGTAAAATTCACCGTTAATGCCAACCGTTTCGATGGGGTCACTTGTACCGTTTAGAACGGCCTGCCCGGCAATGATGGTCTGTCCGGCGGAGCCCTGAGAACCGGTTGCCCCTTGCGGGCCGGTTGCGCCTGTTGCTCCTGTCGCTCCGGCAGATCCGGTTGCTCCTGTGGCCCCCGTGGCACCGGTTGCACCTTGCGGACCGGCAACTCCGGCTGCTCCTGCCACACCCTGCACGCCTTGCGGACCGACAATTGATACTGAACCAGTAGGCCAGGCGCCATTTGCTTTCGGACCAAAAATCATGTTGGTGGTGGTATTGACATAGAAATCACCATTGCTGCCGACTGAGGCAACCGGATCAATCGTTCCTGACTGCGCAACACTGCCGGCAATCAGAATCTGGCCGTTAGTGCCGGTTACGCCCTGCGGACCTTGCACCCCGGCAGCGCCCTGGGCCCCCTGCGGCCCGGTGGCACCGTTGACGCCATTGGTACCGGCGATACCCTGTACACCTTGAATACCTTGAATACCGGTCTGCCCGGTGGGGCCGATGATGGAGACCGAACCGACGGGCCAGACGCCGCTCGCTTTCGGGCCGAAGAGCTTGTTGGTGGTCGTATTTACGTAGAAATCACCATCGTTGCCGACTTCGGCACCCGGATCAACCGTACCGGAACGCGCCGCACTGCCGGCGACCATGACACTCGTGATTCCGGCAGTTCCTTGAGTGCCGGTTACACCGATCGGGCCTTGCGGGCCTGTTGCACCTGTAGAACCGGTCGGACCCTGCGCGCCGGCTGTTCCGGCTGTTCCGGCCGGGCCTGCAACACCTGCGACTCCTTGAGTTCCGGTCGCACCGGTCAGGCCGATTGGACCAGCCGGGCCGACAAGTCCCTGGGGTCCGGCGGCTACGGCGCAACTCCAGCTTGATGACGCCGAACTGTATTTAAGGACTTCGCCATCGGAGCAGGCCTGATTGAGCTTGTCGGCACTGGCGGCCCGAAAGGCGTAGGGTACGGAGGAAAGCTTCTGCCGGGGGGTCATCTCCGGGTCACTGCCGACCGCAACACCAAGATAATAGACCGTGTCAAACGGGAGGGAGATCGGCGTGATGCTTCCCATAAGGACGCTGTAGACTCCGCTTGTAACCGGAATGTTGGTTTGATGCTCACTCCAGAGTGCTGCTCCGCCGGTCGAATCGGTATAGAGCGACAGTGTCATGACTACCGGAGTGTTGAGCGGCGCATTGTCGGCACCGGTCAGGTACCCCTGATAGGTAATTGTTGCCGGCGGAGCCGCCAGGGCCGGCATGGCCCCCAGGATAATGGTTAAACACAGTGCCGCGATTATCTGTTTCATTCTATGCCTCCGAAATGTTGCTATTTGGATGGTTTCCGGTTAGTTGCAGCGCGTCAAATTGTTAATGGGGAAATTTACTCTGCCATCCAGATTAGTGCCACTGCATAATTCTACGGAAAACTGACTATTTTCTACGAATAAGCGCGCTGTGCCCTTGCAATGTTGAGTATTTTGCGTAGAATGCGCTCCATGAAACCACCTGTCTCCACAGCAACCATTAATTGGCTTACCTCCAGTGCTTCGGCACCGATCATTCTTGAAGAGGGACATGACGGCTACAGCCGCACTCAAATTCCCATGCCACCGGAAATGGGCAGCGGCTGGATCGAGCTATTTTCGCTGGCCATAGGTATGAATATTGCGCGCGGGTCCCACCATTTTGAGCCGAAAATGATGGGGCAGATTGTGCCGTTTTTTGATGTGAAGGGTGTTCTGAATGAACCGACTCTTATCGTCTCTTCGGCCCGGACCGGGCAGATCATCCTGAAAGAGCGCTGCGTGGGAATTGATTTTATCTTCGGACAGGGGCGCAGCCTGTTTGAGTATGTCGACCGGCAAGATTATATGCCGATGCTGGATGCCAGTTGTGACATTGAAGTCACCATGCTTAAAATCGGCATTTCAATGCTTGAGACCCTGTTAGGTATCCCGGGTGCTCACGCCATGCTGGAGGCGCTGAATGTGCGGGAAGTTCCGGCGGCGGCTGTTTGTGCGGTGCCGCCATATATTTCGGTTTCCCTAGATGAGTGTATGCCTGCTCATCTCACCGGCATGATGCGCAAGCTTCACGCCCAGTCAAAAGCGCTTGAATATGTCGGTGCCCTGGCGAGTCATCTAAACGTTGAAGAAGCAAAAACAGGTGCCGATACGGTGAAGCACAAACAGGTGCTTCAACTGCGTGAGGAGCTTTCCCGCTTACAGGGAAAGGTGCCGGCTCTTGACGAGTTGGCCCGGCAGTATGGGATGTCGGGGCGGGTGTTGAATGAAGAGTTTAAGAATGCCTACGGAGCGTCAATTTTCCAGTATGTTTCTGATTTGCGCCTTGACGAAGCCCATGAGGCGCTGTTGCATACTGATGTGCCGATGAAAAGCATGGCGCTGAATATGGGGTATTCACACGTTAATCATTTCATTACGGCTTTTGGCAAGAAGTTCGGCTATTCGCCGGGGAGTTTGCGGCGCAGAAAAACTGTTCAACACAGAGACGCAGAGGTAATTGAATTTAGTCCTGAACCAATCTAAATGTTTTCTCTGTGCCACCGTGCTCCAAAACAGGGCTGGATTCATAAAAAAATGCATGCGGAACCATCTGGGGTAATAATAGAAAAGCCCTTGAAAAATCAAGAGCTTTTGGAATGATGTGGAGTTTTGCAGTAATTAATGGAGGCGCGTGTCGGATTCGAACCGACGTTAACGGTTTTGCAGACCGGCTCCTAGCCTCTTGGATAACGCGCCATAGCCCAATGTGAATGGAGTTTATAGCGAATTAGAGGCGGTACTGTCAACCTCTATTTTCCCTGACTAAATTTAATCGCAATCCCGGTCGCCTGAAATTCCGTTGACGGAAAAAGAATGCTGGAGATTGTCCGTACCGTAACGTCCGGCTGTATGACCGCATCTGCGCCCATTTGTGCAGCTTCCTTCCTTAATGCGGCCAAACCCCAAGCGGTAATATCAGATGACAGAGAGTATTCAGACTTGAAACTTTCTCGTGTGGCCTGAATTCTTCCCAGCACAATATAGGGGCGGGTGAGTTCAATGTCTGAGAGTATCGGCGGGAGATCCGCAAACGAGATTGGTTTCAATGCAGTGCAGGCCGACAGAAGCGTAGAAAACAGTACGAAAAAAATAAATAAAATGGACAGCTTATTGTAGTTTTTCATATCAGACGGATCCTTTGTTCAAGTAACTTCCCTCTGGACAGGGGACTGATCTTCATGGTAAAGTCTCACGCTTTTTTAGGCAATAAAAACCTTTTCACATATACTTTCCCAAAGGAGCAGGAACAATGTCGGGTCATAATAAGTGGAGTACGATTAAGCACAAAAAAGGTGCTGCTGACGCAAAGCGCGGTAAGGTCTTTACCAAGATCATCAAGGAAATTTCCGTTGCTGCAAAACTGGGTGGCGGTGATCCCATCGCGAACCCCCGCTTGAGAACAGCCATAGATAAAGCAAAAGCTGAGAACATGCCGAAAGACAATATTGAGCGGGCTATCAAGAAGGGTGCCGGCGGCATGGAAGGGGTTACCTACGAGGAAATCGTATATGAAGGGTATGGCCCTGGTGGTTCTGCTGTTCTCGTCGAAGTTTTGACAGATAACCGTAATCGATCTGTTTCTGATATCCGTAGTATTTTTTCCAAAAGTAACGGCAATATGGGTGAGGCGGGCTGTGTTTCCTGGATCTTCAGCAAGAAAGGGCTGATCGGCTTTGATAAGTCCGTTGATTTTGATCTGCTTTTTGAGGCGGCGCTCGAAGCGGGTGCTGAGGATGTTTCGGAGGAGGACGACTGTTATGAAGTAACCTCTGAGCCGGGCGCTTTTATTGAAGTCCGTGAAGCATTGGCTGCCAAAGGGTTCAAACATGCAAATGCCGAGATAACCATGATTCCTCAGACGCAGGTCAAACTGGAAGGGAAACAGGCGGAAAGCATGCTCAAGTTAATGGACAAGTTGGAAGACAACGATGATGTCCAGAACGTATATGCCAACTTTGACATTTCCGAAGAGGAAATGGAAAAACTGATGTAGAATTTTATCGGGCCCTTCGGGGCCCTTTTTTGTTTTGGGGGTGAATTGTGTTTCAGCTTGCTACGTTTGCTGCAGGGTGTTTCTGGGGGATTGAAGATGTCTTCCTGAATGTGCCCGGTGTTGTTGCTACCCGTGTTGGGTACTGCGGTGGACGGACGGACAACCCCACCTATCGAGATGTCTGCAGCGGTACTACCGGCCACGCTGAAGCGGTTGAAGTTGCCTTTGATCCAGATGTGGTCAGCTATGATGCTCTGCTCAAAATCTTCTGGGAGTGCCATGACCCGACTCAGGTTAACCGGCAGGGAGCGGATTTTGGTGAGCAATACCGCTCGGTGATATTCTGCCACTCTGATGATCAGCATGCTTCGGCATGTGCGTCCCGGACCGACCATGAAAACAGGAATACGTTCCGACGCACCATTGCTACCCAGATTGTGCCTGCATCCGTTTTTTGGGAGGCTGAGGCGTATCACCAGAAATATCATCAAAAAAATGGCGGCGGTTGCGGTTTTTAACAGTGCCGATCAGAGAGTGATGCAGACAGAAAGGGAGGGTACAAATGGGACTGCAATTTAAACCACGACCGGTGTATGTGGCCGCTTCCTGGATGGCGCCGGTTGGACGCTATAACGGCAAGGAAAAAGAGAAACTCTCGTTCCTGGAATTAGCAGAATTAAGCGGTAACGTTTTTGACGGCAGTCCGGTGCGAAAGCGGGATATTGAGGCCGTTATAGTTGGCAGCCAGAATCCTGCGGCGTTCTCCGGGGTCGACAATACGGCAGCTAAAATTGCCGGAATATTGGGTATATCCGGCGCCCGCTCGGTACTTATTGATACCGCTTCGTCTTCAGGCGCCTCGGCTTTTGAAAGTGCCTATCTGGAAATAGCATCGGGGCGATACGATGCGGTTCTCGCTCTCGGTGTGCAGAAGATGAGTGATGCTTCGACCATTGAGTCTACACGCATTATTGCCGGGGTAATCGACCGTGATGAGGCCGAATTTGGCCTGACCATGCCGGCGTGCGGCGGGTTGGTCGCCCGTGCTCTCAAGGAGCGCCTTGGGCTGTCAGATGAAGAATGGACCGCGTATTCTGCGTTGCTGACTCAGCGCAGCCAGCGTTTTGCCGCAAAAAATCCGGATGCCCACCTGAATGTCCAGATAGAATTACCGGATTATTACCTTCAGATCGCGGACGGTAGAAATTATCCCTATTGGTATCCGTTGCGGTACCATGATTTCTGCCCCATGTCCGATGGCGTTGCTGCCGTTGTCCTTACCTCCCGCCCGCAGGATGTGCGGGTCAGCGGAGTGGGAAGTGCTACGGATATTCCGACTATTGCGGATCGAAACTATTTCCATTCCTTTCCCGCGACGGTAACCGCTGCCGGGTATGCCTACGGGATGGCAGGTGTTAAGGATATCCGGTCGTTAGCCGGCAAGCTGCATGTGAACATGCATGACCCCTTTAACGGATTCGGACCGATCAACATGGTGGACCTAGGCATTGTCAGCAGGAACCGGTTAATGGACGCCCTGCTGGATGATTCACTGACCGGTGAAAACGGCGCGTTCCCGACCAACCTTACCGGTGGGTTGAAGGGGAGGGGACATCCGCTTGGCGCAACGGGAATGGTGCAAATTGTGGAAAATCACCGCTTGATCAGGGAGCGGGGATTTTCAGCGGGACTGTCCCATTCCATTGGCGGCCCGATTAATAATAACGTTGTGACGCTCCTTGAACGGAGTGACCATTATGACAAACGCAGCCATGCACCGTTCAAGCCATGGGGCCTTCCCTCCCTTGGCACGTTGAAACCAAAAGGTGTAACTATCGCCGCGCTATTGGCTTCGGGAACGGCTGTTACGGGCTCTTTTGTCACCGCTACAGTCCGCTGTCATCACAAGACAGGTCTCCCGGAAGTAGTCATCCTCATCGTGGCCTGCCGCTTTGAAGGCGCTGCCTACAAGTTTCTGTTCGGTATTTCCGGAGAGTTTTACTCACAGCTGTCTGGGTGTAATTCTGGTGATCCGGTTTCTATCGAGACCGTTAACGGTATGGTACTGGTCAACAGCTTGCCCGTAACCAAATTCTATACCCGTACAATGAACGGCCTGGTCGAACTGGCCGGCAGCAGTTGGAAGAAACTTGTCGGGAAGGGACGTGGGGCGGTGTGAATCGGGTAGGAGGCGGGATTACTCCCGCCGTCCTCCCACACCACCGTGCGTACGGTTCCGTACACGGCGGTTCATGAAGTGCGTTGAAGTCGGTGGTGCTGGTCCATGAATGAGACCAACCCCAGTTTGTCGAAATAGGATTTCGGAACAGCTTTA